>CALDTA010000189.1:0-9378 GCA_937924455.1 uncultured Deinococcales bacterium | reverse complement strand
CAGATGTCTGTGAAAACCACACAGCGCGAGTAGGAAGGAACTCATTTAGCATGGGTCAACATTACGTGGAAACGCTAGTAGTTTAAAACCTGCACAGTTCTGGGCAACATTAGTTGGATTAGCTGCAATCATCACAGGTGCATTTGCATTAGGAGCAAAATTTTTCGGCACACCATAGTTCTAATGCAATAAAGAAAGCTAAGCCAGCAACCGCCAACTTAGCTCAAAATACCAGAGTTTTATCTAACTAAACTATCTTAGTTCTTCTCGTCCATTCCCATACGCAAAAACGCAGGAATATCATAATTACTTGGATCATACTGAATGTTGCTTGTCTTAGCACTATTCTGGAACTGAATCGGCGTAATCGTACGAACTTGCTGATCGCCAAAGCCAGAAGCAATCACTGTTACACGCACTTCGTTCTCTAAGCTTTCATCATAAGCAACACCAAAAATCACGTTCACATCTTCGATGCCTGTAGCTTCACAAATCTTCTCAACAATTTCAGTTGAATCGTGTAAACCAAGGTCATCAGAACCAGTAATGTTGATAAGCAACTGGCTAGCACCCTGAATGCCACTAGCAAGTAGCGGACTGTGAATAGCACTATTTGCTGCTTCTTCAACAAGATCTTCGTCTTGCCCTACACCTATGCCCATAAGCACACGTCCAGCACCACTCAAGTGCGCCTTCACATCTGCAAAGTCAACGTTAATCAAGCCAGATTCATTGATGACATTACTAATACCAGCTACACCATGATAAAGCACTTTATCTGCTACGCTAAAAGCATCTTTTAGTTTGACTTTGCGGTCAAGTGAAGACAGAAGACGCTGGTTTTCAACAACAATCAGAGCATCTACTTTATCTTCTAGTTTGCGAAGTCCCTCTTCTGCTTGGCGCATACGCTTTGGACCTTCAAAGCTAAATGGGGTTGTTACAACCGCAACAGTAAGCGCACCTTGCTCTTTCGCAATCTCTGCAACGATGCTTGAACTACCTGTACCCGTGCCACCGCCCATACCAGCAGTGATAAAAACCATTTCAGAACCATCAAGGTACTCGCTTAAACGGTCACGATCTTCTAAGGCAGCTTTTTCACCAATTTCAGGATTGGCACCTGCACCTAAACCTTTGGTTAGGTGGTCACCAAGCTGAATACGGGTATCAGCTAAACTTGTCGCTAGCACTTGAGCGTCAGTATTGGCAGAAAGGAATTCAACACCTTTCAAACCCGCTGCAATCATTCTGTTTACAGCGTTGTTACCACCGCCACCTAAACCTATTACTTTTATATTTGCATTTCCACTTACACTTGCGTTGTCACTATACGTTTGATCCATTTGACTCAACACTCCTTCTCCTGAGAGTATTTTAACCCTTTAGCGATTCTCGATTTCGCCCAAGGTTTCGCTAAAAATTTAGCTAAAAAACGCTTCTACTCAACCATTCCTCATTATAATTTTTAGAAAAAGTCTCTAAAAAAGTTCTTGACCGTATCAAAAATACTTCTGCCAGTTCCGCCACGTCCTTCTTGCCCACGCCTACCTTCAAAACCGCGCTGACCAGAACCGCCTTGATTACCTCTGTGACCGCTTGAATTGGCTACTTCACCAGACATGCCTTGAAAACGTTGCGTCATAGCACCATAGCGTACCAAACCAACTGCAGTTGCATGGGCTGGACTCGCTACAACATCAACCAAACCAGACACACCAATTGGCTTACCAATTCGCACAGGCAGATGGAAACGCTCAACAGCAACATCTTGCATACCTGGCATAAGTGATGCACCACCAGTTAGGACAATATTGCCTGCAAGTAGTTCTAAAGCGCCCAAACGCTGTTCAATATTGCTCTTAACCAAATCAAGAATCTCAACAACTCTTGGACGGATAATCTGGGATAGGTCAAAGGCAGAGAGCGCAGCAGTATAGTTCGGATGTGCCACTTCAATCTGCACATTTCTATCTGCAATATCTGGCACTGCCACACCATACTTTTTCTTAACCCGCTCAGCCTCTTCTGGGGATATACGCAAAATCTGACTGATGTCTTGGGTAATATGGTCGCCACCAAGTGGGATTACTGAAGAGTCTGCTAAGTTACCACGTCTAAAGACACCAACATCTGTCGTGCCACCACCAATGTCAATCAGCACAGTTGTTAGATCATTTTCACTTTCGTCCAACACTGCTAAACCTGATGCGAGTGACTGCACAACCATGTCATCAACCTCAACACCAGAATCACGAGAGCAACGGCTTAGATTCTGAAGCGGACCTTGTGCACCAGCTACGATGTGAACATCTACTTCTAGACGCACACCACTCATGCCTACAGGATCTTTGATGCCATCTTGACCATCAATCACAAACTCTTGTGGAATGACATGCAGCACGTCCATATTAGCTTCTAAGGGGATAGCTCTAGCATTTTCAATCGTTCTAGCTACATCTACATCAGTGATTTCTGAACCACGTCTGATTGCAGCAATGCCGTGGCTAGTCGTTGCTTTTAGGTGTGTGCCTGCTACACCTAAAATAGCGCTTTCCACTTTTACACCTGCCACACGCTCAGCCGCTTCAACCGATTCACGCACAGATTGAATGGTACGTTCTAAGTTAACAACAGTACCTTTACGCAAGCCATCGCTAGGTACTGTACCTTCACCAATGATATCGAGGACACCGTCTGCAGCGACTTCACCAATGACCGTGCATATTTTTGTTGTGCCAATATCTAGACCAACAATGATACGTTCATCCATATTATTCATTAGATTACTCACTAAGACTCACCCCCCAACCATAGACTGTTACATATTTTCTTTTCACAATTCTTCTCGTTTCTTGATCTAGATCACTTGTACCCAAATCGCTTGTCCCTACATCAGGTACGGGTACGAAAAACACACCTTCAGATGAGCCTGCCATGTCTGACCCACCTAATGCATTTGCTTCTTTCACAGCTTCTCTCACGCCTTCTCTAGTAGCCAATGCATGTAAGACCTCTGACCAATGTTCTTTTAAAAGTGTCAAGCTCGGTGTTTGGAGCTGACCCAAAATAAAACTAGTAGTTGTATTAAAACTGTCTTGCAAACCATATTCAAAACTGGCTTCAAAACCTTCGGGGGTATAACTAATATTGCTAATAGAAAGTTCAGGGGTTCTGCTTAGGAAGTTGAGCAGCTCGAGCCCCTCAACAGTTCTATCTACACCCCAACCATCAATAACTGCCAAACGCTCAACAAGCGTTGCGGGAACTATTGAAGCAATATCAGGAAGGACAGTACCATCAGCAGCATAAGCAATTACATCATTCTGAATTTGCGTAATTTCTTGTCTAGTTTCCGCTGCCATATCTGTACTGCTTAACCGTGCCTGAGTCAACTCACGACTCAACACTGCAACAGGTGCCCTTTCTCTTAATTCAATGTTCACTGTATTAGGAAACACACGATTAATCTTAACGTTATCTAGCCACGGATTTCTTAATAAATTCTTAACATTTCGTTCTGAAACCCATAAAAGTGGGGTTCCCGTCTGGATTTTACTTAGACTCTGAAGCTCCGTTGTGTCTAAATAATTATTTCCTTCAATATTAATAGTTTCAACACGAAGCGTTAAAGACAATAAAATAAATAAAAGTATTAAAGCAATAGCAAGCAATATTAGTCGCTTAAGAACTTTACTTCTCCCACCATTACCATTACGGCTACTATGTCTACTATGGCTACTGGTTTTAGAACGACTACCCACACGCCTTTTTCGAGACCCAAATGCTTCATCAAACGCACCAACTTGCTGTGTGTCCTTAGCAGCAGCACTCGATACAGCACTACTCGATACAGCATTACCAGACGCTAGATTAGAAGCTAAGACCTGTCCACTAAAGCCAATACTTGTCTGTTCAAGTCGCTCTCTAGCACTATTCTCTTTTGCCTTTACACGTCTAGCATGAATCATAGGTCACCCTTTAGTTGGTTGTGTTGACTAAGCTCGTTATAAATAACGTCTTGAGAAGCTTGCTTGAAGTCCTCAAATCCCCAACATTCCCACTCAACCTCTAGTGGTACAGCCATTTGGCTGGCAATATGTCTGCGAATAGTTTTAAGTAATTGGATTACATCGTCCGCTGTTGCGTCACCAAGATTAACAATAAAATTTCCGTGTTCGATAGAGACCATTGCGCCACCAACTTGCAAGCCTTTTAGCCCTGCCACATCGATTAATCTGCCAGCACTATCGCCTTCTGGATTTTTAAAAGCGCAGCCTGCCGATTTGACTTTTGGTTGCCCTTTTCTTGCGCTATCTACTGCCTCGATGCGCTCCTCTATTGAGGCTTGGGAGGCGGGCTCGAGCCTCACCCTTGCCCTCGTCACAATCGCACCCTCAGGCAACTCTGAATGTCTATATCGAAGATTCAGGCTCTCAGGGTCAACAATCTGTAATTCACCATCAACAAATAGCTCTACCGCTGTAAGCACATCACCGATTTCACCGTAGCGCGTGCCAGCATTCATAGCAATTGCTCCACCGAGCACCGCAGGGATGCCCAACATGCCCTCTAGACCCGTCAGACCATACTCAGTAGCACGGCGCACCAAACCTGGCACAGGTGTCGCAGCACCAAGCCACACTTCTTCACTACCATCAAAATCTTTGATCGTATTATAGGCTTTGCCTAAGCGAATCACGCGTTCTTCAACACCAGCATCACCAATAAGCAAATTAGAACCTGCACCCATAATGCGGTAAGGCTGACTAGTAGCTGCCTGCAAATCTTCCAAACTCTCAATATGCCAAATCTCTGCAAGTCCACCAACACCCAAGGTTGTATATTTCGCTAAAGCAGCTTGTTCTATTCTAGGCATAGTCGATGTGGCTGGTGTGGCTGGTGTGGCTGGTGTGGTTGCTTTTGTTTCAGCATTGTCTACTTTGTCTACTTTGTCTACTATATTATTAGGCACTGGATTATTAGGCACTAGCATCATCACCTCCCAAAGCTTCAACCAATCCACTTGCAACCTTCCAAACATCACCTGCACCTAAAGTAATCACCAAGTCATTATTCTTCTCATTACTTTCAAGCGATTGTTTTAAATATCCGATTGCAGAATCTATGTTGTGATGACTTACGTCTTTGCCTTGCTTTACTAGGTGATCAACGATGAGGTCCGAGCTGATGCCTTCTATAGGCGCTTCCCCTGATGCATAAATATCGAGAACTAAAATCTCATCAGCTAAACTCGCAGCATCTGCTAATTCTTGCCAAAGTTGCGCTGTACGAACATGACGGTGAGGTTGCAGCACTGCTCTCACACGACGCCCTGTATGCTTTGCAGTTTCAAGTGTCGCTTCTATCTCTGTTGGATGATGTGCATAGTCATCAATCACCAAAGCACCATGACTGCTACCATGTCGCTGCCAACGTCTACCCACGCCAGTAAAACTAGCAATTGCATCAATCGCAGCTTGTACATCAAGTCCAGCACAAACGCTACTTGCCAGTGCAGCACAGCTATTTAGCACGTTATGCTCACCAGGCACTTTCAAGGTGACATTATAATTTCCTGAAGCTGTTCGAAGCTTGTAGCTACTTCCTGTAGCACTTAGAACAATATCGTAAATGTAATAATCAGCATCTTCAGATTTTCCATAGCTTAAACTATTACCGTGCTCGGCTACCAAGTCACTAAGTTCAGACCAATCTGAACAATAAATAAGTTGTTTGGAGGCAAAGGCAAACTCGTGCACTATTGCTTTTAAATCGTCATAGCTTGCATGGTAGGTTCGGCGCTCGTCGTGCTCACCTGCAATATGATCAGCTTCTAAATTTGTAATCACGCCAATGCTACTTTTGAGCCTTGCCATGCCAGGATCAGATTCATCCACTTCAGCAATCAAACGCTTGCCCGTACCAATATGGGCATTGCCTTCAATAATCGGTAATTGCGCCCCAACAAGGATAGTGTCGTCTTGCTCTAAGCTCATAAAAATGTGCCCTACCATCCCTGTGGTACTGCTCTTACCATGCGTCCCTGATATGCCAATACTCTGACGCATTTCAAAAAGTTCTGCCAGCAATTCAATCCGTCGAATGCTCCGTTTGCCTAACTTTAAAGCCTCAACAATTTCAGGGTCATCATAGGAAACAGCACTGGTGCTCACTAAAGTATCTATATCTTTACTATGCTCTTTGCTGTGACCAATATCTACATGAATGCCTTCTTGACGCAACTGCAAAACAGTTTCGCTTTCGCTTCTATCACAGCCAGAAACCGTGTAACCATTAGCATGATAGAAACGTGCCAAACCACTCATGCTAACACCACCAATACCCATAAAGTGAAGGTGAGGTTTATCTTGTGCTGCATGAATCTTTGACATTCTTAAAATCCTTAGAGTGAATTACTGCTTTACTAACTACTGCTTTACTGACTACTGGCTTACTGAAATACTGGTGTAGGATGACCACGTTTCGGTTCTAAATACGATGCTTCTAAAATATCGATGAGTTTTCTTGCCGCCCCTTCAGGCGAACGAACTTTTGCTGCCAAACTTGCCTGATGGTTTTGCTCAGCTTGGGCTAGTTTTTGCCATAGTTTTGTGAGCGACACGCTCTCTTCTCTCAGCTCTTTTTCTTCTAAAACCAAACCTGCCCCTGCTGCTTCAACTGCTTTGGCATTGTGGAATTGATGATTCTCAGCAGCAGATGGCAAAGGAACCATAATCAGTGGCACACCATGATAGGCAGCCTCTGAAAGTGTGCCATTTCCTGATCTAGTAATGGCAACATCTGCTGCAGACCAAACTAGATTACTATCTACATAATCTTCAACAAGGTAGTTCCTGACTGGGCTTTCAACCTCGTTACTACGCCCTCTACCCGCACTGTCTCTGCCAGCACTGTGAATCACCACATGATTATTTAGATGCTGACTAGGCGATAATTGGGAAAATGCCAGAGGTACATGGCTATTGAGTACAGCCGAACCTTGCGATCCACCCATAACAAAAGTCACAAAAGCATCGGCTGGAATACCTAAAGTCTTACGCGCTTCCAGTCGATTCATGCGGACTTCTCGAATAGGCACAGGCACAACTTCAATCTTTGTTGTCTTCAGATAGTCTTTGGCTTCTTTGTTAGCAACTAAAACCAACTTGGCACTGTGCTCGAAAAGCCTTGTTACCAAACCTGGATAAGCATTTGCTTCATGCAACACATAAGGTATACGCAACAACCACGCAGCAGCAATCGTTGGGAAGCTGGCAAACCCCCCAAAGCCAATCACCAGCGCTGGCTTCTCTTTACGAAGATAAGCCACAGACTCCCAAAGCCCTTTGAATGATGAAAAGAGTTCTTTAAATAGTTGTAAGTTGATACGTTTACGGGCAATTTTTCCAGCAGCTACACCGTAGAAATCAAAGCCAGCTTCTGGCACTATTCGAGCTTCCATACCGCTTGCTTGACCTACAAAACCTAGGTCATAGCCTCTTGCCTGTAGTTCACGGGCAATTGAAACAGCAGGATAGATGTGACCGCCTGAGCCACCTGTGGCTAGGATGACCTTGCTACTCATAGTATGCCCCTCATAGTATAACGCTTCATGTTATGACACTTCATATTATCACCCCTTGGGCTCGAGCCTGCCTGTAAGCCGCATGAATAAAGCCCATGGCAATCCCCACCGACAACAAACTATTGAGACCATAACTCACAAAAGGCAAAGGCACACCCGTAATCGGGAAAAGACCAGATGCTACCAGCAAATTCAACGAGGCTTGCCCACAAATATAAATAGTCGCACCAGCAGCCAAAAGCGACCCTGGACCTTCTAGCACCGAGGCTATTTTCAGACCTCGTCCAGCAATCGTAAAATACATCGCAAATAAAATAAATATACCTACAAAACCAAGTGCTTGGGCTATCGCAATCGCAATCATATCAGTGTCTGCCTCAGGCACACCAACCCCTCCCGAGGTTCCAAGACCAAAGAAGCCTGCCTCTTGCAAAGCAGCCATAGCCCGTTGTGCTTGAAAACTTAAATTGGGGTCGTTGGTCGCTGTATCAGAACCATTTATCACGAGTTCTTTCCAGCTATTAAAACGCTTGGTGACATAGCTCGTGTCATCAACATAGCCACTAACCAAAACCACAGCAATCACTGCTGCTGCCAAACTAATACTTAACAAGCGAAAGAGCGTTGTCCCCGCAGCAAGCATAATGGCAAAAGCTAAAATAAAGAGAAAGGCAGCAGTACTAAAGTCAGGTTCTAAAACTATCAAACCAGCAGCTAAGCCTATAACCAGCATCGGTCGCCAGATTTGCCAATTACCCATATGATTATAGAAAAAAGCTGTTAGGTAGGCTATCACTGCCACCTTCATCATCTCAGAAGGTTGAAAGGTCACAGGTCCAATAGGTAACCAACGCTGTGAATCACTATTTTCGGGTGATACCCCTATAAAAAGAACGAGAACGAGTAAAAAGAGTAAGACGATATAGGCAAAGGGGCTAAGTTTCATAACCACATCAACAGGAATACGTGCCACGATAATGGTCATTGCAAGCGCAACAATGACACGCAAAGTCTGCTCATCCCACAACTCAGGCGACGCCACTGCAATGCCAACAATACCAAGCGCACCCAAGCAAATTTGTGCAAAGAGTAGGAATCTATCCATGAAGGCTCAACTCCTCTTTTGCAGCTTGAGTATCTATACTTCGGTTAGCTAAACTTTTTGCAGACAGTCTTTCTACACAATCTCTAAAAGAACGTGCTCTCTCTTTGTAATCTTTAAATTGGTCAAAGGAAGCAGCCATCGGTGCAAGCAGTACTGTGGCGGTAGCAGCCTGACTTTCATAAAAATAGTCTAGACCGATATTACAAGCAGCTTCCAAAGCTCTATTGCCATTGGGCTGAGCTAGGTGCTTGACAGCCACAATACCCTCAAGCGCAGCAGCAAAATTTTCTCCTGCATCTCCGATGGTGATAGCTAGAGCAACCTTATCTCGGATTAAGTCATGTAAATCATCAAAACTCGCACCTTTATCTTGCCCACCCAAAATCCAAACTATCGGTGCTGGGGTACTTTCAAGTGCGGCTTTTACAGCAAGTTCACGTGTTGCTATAGAGTCTTCGATAAAACTAACTAAAGTACCTTGTTGTTCGATGTTGCCAACGTAATTATAGCGTCCTGAAACACCTTCAAAAGCTTTTAGCCCTTCTGCTATTACTTCAGGAGAAAGCCCTCGAAGTTGGGCAGCGAGCGCTACTGCCAAAGCATTTGTATAAACATGATGCCCTTCGATTGCTAAATCACTTGTAGCAACCAGAGGCTCACCTTGCAGGTAAATCATGCCATCTTT
>CALDTA010000188.1:0-12051 GCA_937924455.1 uncultured Deinococcales bacterium | reverse complement strand
AACCCCGACCCCGGCACCCAGTTTTAGTATTGCTGTTAGTAACGCAGCACCAAGCATTATAGAAGGTGCTTCTGCAACCGTGACGATTACGATTACTCCAACAGGTGGCTTTAGTGACCAAGCTGCACTTACGATTAATAACCCTGCGGATGTTACAGCGAGTTTTAACCCAGCAAGTACGAACACAACGAGTACTTTAACGCTTGGCAGTGCTACAGCTGGAACATATCCGATGACGGTCACTGCAACATCAGGTGCAATCACTAAAACTGCAGGTGTAACACTTACTGTTACTGCTAGTACAGCACCACCACCTCCACCGCCCCCCCCACCTCCATCAACATCCACCATTTCGGGAACTGTAATTGATGGCAACAATCAAATTGTTGCAAACGCTCCTGTTGTAGTTTTAGGAGATAATCAAAATAGTGAAGCCTTAGCAACTCAAGCACTTACGGCTGTGACTGATGCAAATGGTAAATTTACGATAGAAGGTGTAACTAAACCTTATGATATTGCAGTTGTTGTTGGTAGCGCCCAAGCGGCAATTGTATACAAGAATTTGAGCAAAGATGATCCAACACTCATATTCTTTGGCTTTTCCTTTACAGGTATAAAGACTGCAACACTGAATGGCACTGTATCTGGTGGTGCTAACTATCCTTTGCCTGCTAACCATATTGATCGTGCAGTTTTTGGTTCACCTGAAACACGACATGATAACAACAGTTTCCAAATAGCAGATGCTAGTGGAAACTTTAATGCAACCATTGATTGGTTTGGACCAGACTCAACTTCGGGCATGATTCATGCACTACAGTGGGAAGGCACAGGTTCATTTCCTACTCAATTTACGGGATACGGAAAACGTGCAACCACGTTAACAGATAACAATACTGCTAATAATCAAGACATTGCTTTGACAGGTCTAGGAAGTCAAAATGCAGGTGGAACAGTCACCGTGCCGACCAACTATAGTATTGACAGTAAGAATTTGGCAGTAACTTTTGATGCTGATAGTGGTTTGCAAATTGGGGAAGATAGCTCCTCGAATCCAAACTTTAATTTTGTAACACCACAAATCAATGGTGCTAAACTCTCAATGTTTGTTGAAACAAGCGATGCAAGTGGTAAATTAAGTGAAGTTATCAGAACAGGATTTGATGTTAACAACACAAACATAAATATTACTGTACCTACTGCACCAACTTTGAGCCTACCAGTTGATAATGCAAACAATGTAAACAATGCTACTGAGTTTCTTTGGAGTCCATCTAGTGCTAATGATACGGTTTACATTACCTTTTTTGGTGGTGTAGGTGGTGGACCAAACTTTGTTGTTATCTCTGATACGACCAAAGTTACTATTCCTGACTTGAGTGGTCAAGGTTTAGGCCTAACAGGTAGTGTTTCAGGGTCAACGCAGGCGTATGTCTGGAATGTAATTGCAGCTGGGCCAATCGCAAATGTAGACGCCGCAGCTAGCCCAGGCTTGCTCAATAAGTTCAAAAGATCTTTTCAAGAAGATAGTCATAGAGCAGAGTCAAATTTGTTTAACTTTATTGCAGTTCAACCATAATGTTGACGAAAATAATTATTTGAGCTCTATACAAGGCTCGAGCCACTAATAATATAGTGTAGCTAACAGGGCTAGTATTTCAAAAAATGCTAGCCCTTTCTTTTACTTAAAAGTAAAAATGATATAGTTACTTTTTATAGCCCTAAAGTTTTTTGCGTATAATGTTTTGTAATACCGTGTCCGAAAGTATATGTAGTAAAAGAATGCGTTAGAAGCGTCAGGTGCGTTAGTTTATTCCGCTGGTTACCTGAACTACTACTTAAAAATACGTTTAGACTTTACTTTTACAATGGATTTAAGCGGAATTGGTATAACACAACACGCTTTAGCAGTGTGGAGGAATGGCTTGATACGCAAATTACCAGCAGAACTCATACGAGAAATAGCCGCAGGAGAAGTGATTCGTGCACCTGTAGATGTTGTCAAAGAGATTTTTGATAATGCTATTGATGCAGGCAGTACACGTATGGAGCTTAATATTGTCAATGGTGGTATTGATCGAATCGAGCTTAAAGACAATGGTAAAGGGGTAGCTAGAGAGCAGTTACTGCTTGCAGTTGAAGCTCACGCCACATCAAAGCTTGAAGATATTCATGCCATTTCGACCTTGGGTTTTCGGGGTGAAGGTCTGTATGCCATTCGCTATGCTGCTAGTCTTCAGATTCTTTCCAGACCGAAAAAGCAACTAGGTGGTGCGTCACTCCTGACTCAAGGTGACGAGGTAGGTATCAGTGATGTGCCTGCACCAGAAGGAACGACGGTTACGGTATCAAATCTTTTTGCACATTTACCAGCACGCCTTAGCAGTTTGGATAGCGCTCAGACTGAAAACAAAAAAATAGTTACGCTATTGCATAGATACTTACTTCACCATCCGCATTTGAGTTTGCGCTTTTCAAGTGATGGTAAAGAGCGCTGGAGTTATGCTGGTGGAAGTTTTTTTGAAGCGGCTAAGTTCTTTTGGGGGAGCGTTACTACAAATCGACTATTGCCTTTAGGCTATACAGATAACTATGCTAATGGTCAGCTAAATGTTGAAGGTTTACTTTCAAGACCAGAGTTGGCAAGACCGAGGCGAGATAGATTATTGCTCTCTGTAAATAGTCGAGCGGTAGAATGGCCTGACAAGTTACTCAAGAGTTTACTTGATGTCTATAAAGAGCTGTTGCCCGCTAATCAATTCCCTGTTGGTATTGTCAACCTCATAGTTCCTTTTGACCGAGTGTTGGTGAATACTTCACCAGAAAAAAATGCTGTTCGCTTTTTAGATAGTGAAGCTGTTTGTGCTTTTTTTGAAGAGGCTATTCGGGATTTGTTAGCAGCGCATCCTTTAGCAAAATCGTTGCCAGATTTTAGAGAAGTTGAAGCAATCAGTCATGCGCCACAAAATAATTTTCCAGCGCTAGAGTTTATAGGTGGTTATCAAGATTTATACTTGATTGCGAAATCGCAGGATGAACTTTGGGTGATTGACCAACATGCAGCGCATGAACGGATTTTGTTTGAAGAATTGCAACGCCGCTATGTGGCAGAAGAAGCAGTGATTTTGACTGAGCCAGAGATTATCTCACTCAGTCCTACTGAGTTGGCGAGTATACAAGAGAGACAGGTGGTTTTAGGGGAGCTAGGGTTCGAGCTCGAGCCCTTCGGACCCACCACCTACCGCTTACGCTCTGTGCCCTTACTTTTAGCAGGTCATCCAAACCTTATTCAAGACGTAGTCAAAGGCACATTGAACGATTTAGACTTCGAACAAGCATGGCGCAATGTGCTTGCGAGACTAGCTTGTTTACCTGCAATTAAAGCAGGACATAGTTTAAGTGGCAAAGATGCGACAGCACTACTTCAGACTTTAGGTCAGTGCGAAACACCTTGGTCCTGTCCACATGGGCGACCTACGGCTTTGGTTTTGAGTGAGTTAGAACTTGCAAGACGTTTTGGTAGACGTGGTTCAAGAAGCACGTTGAAGAAGGTAGATAAAGCATCTAAAGTTGAGACGTGAAGGGGTGCATCCTTGTTTTGGATGCCAGATGAAACCTAACTTAAAGTATATTTCCTAAAACATGAAGGTTTCCGATTTCGTGTGTATTGGCTCAAATCAATATGATTAAATCAAGGATTACACAAGTCAACACACGCAATCTGGTGAACTGCCCTATTTTATATTGAAGCTCGATGACGTCCCGCCAAGCGACCGATTAAAGTTCTTGTCCAAGGCTTCTTTCGCTTAACTTCTTTTTCCAAAAGTTTAGTAACAGATACAAGCCGCCAATGAGGCGAGTGCTGACTCCAGTAAACTGCTTTTTTTCCGCTAGTAGCTTTAAGTAAAAAGTACACGGTTTCAGGATGTTCAAAGCTGATGGCTTCTGCGGTAACCATATAAACTTTTTCTCCAGACTTAAGTGTTTTAAACTCATCTTTAGCGAGTTCTTTAATCACTTCTGAGGCTTCAGAGCGATTACATACTATTTGTCTTACTGCGCCTATTGGCATCCAGTTTCGTCTACCTAAAAGTTCGTAGGCAAAGTTGTTGTCTGCTTTGCTGATGAGTGCAATGGCATTGCCAGCGTAGTAGAGGTGCTCACTATGAACTCTAGAAATGTTTAGCCTTAGTTCTTTTGTTTCGCTCATCATTAACACCTCGTTTCTTAAACTGTTGTTTTAAAGCGCTAGTTAGCTTTCGGGCAATTCTTTATACTCTTTTTTATCAACCCGTTCTACGGTGATTGTTGTATCGTCAGTGCCCAAACGCTTTCTTAAGTTTGCCATGGTTTTGGTAGCCTTTTCTTTTATTTCTGGCGTAATGTGCTTTGAAAGCGTCATGATTGTTGTTGTTAAGATTGTAATATCATCGCCGTAACCCACACCAAATATGAAGTCAGGCACAATATCAAAAGGTAAGACAAAGTAAGCCAGTGCGCCGTAAGCCATCATTTTGGCTCTTCTCGGTGTGGCTGGGCTGGTTGCGGTGTAGTAAAGGCGCAAGACACGTTCTAAAACTTCTTGCCCGACAACACCGACAACTCGGCTCATTTTTGCCCAGAAGTCATCCTCGTTGTATTGTTTTGAATAGCTTTCGTGATCAAAGTCGTTTTTATTAGTATTGAAGTCGCTCATAATATACCTCCAGCTTCTTCAGATTTCCCAACATATTCGTAAAGCTCGGCAGGGCGGTGGGTAACGCTTTTTTCTTGTTTACCTGTAGCTCGTAGCTGTTTTGAAGCCAACATACGTCGGCGAAAGGAATCCTTATTCACAGTTTTACCCAAAATTGCCTCATGTACATCCTGCAAATTGCGTAGACGGAAGTAGGTTGGTAAGAGTTTATAGGCAATTTCGGTGTAATTAAGCTTGCCACGCAGTCTTTTTACCGTTAGACCAAGGATATCTGCATGGTCAAATGCTAGCAAAAGTTCACTATCAACACTCGCATTGACCGCACTTGCATCACGATTATTAAGATTCACTTTTCGGGCAATAACACTGCCACCAGTCTCACCTTCCCAAGGTACTTCGATTTCTGCGAGACAGGTGTTTTCTGGTAAAGCAAAGTTGCGAATATCTTCAAAAGGAATGAGCCCAAAGTAAACGACACTTACCACTCTAGTGCGTGGGTCACGCTCAGGATTGCTAAAGGTGTAAAGCTGTTCTAAATACAAATTTGTGATACCAAGTTTATTGTTTAAGGCACGATTTGCAGTGTTGCTAAGGTGCTCATCCATAGCCATGAAGCTACCAACCAGCCCCCAGTGATGCATAAAAGGGTGCTTTTCACGTTTTTTGAGCACCGTATAGAGTTTGCCTTCGTGGCAACTTAGCACAACGACATCAACCGAAAGTGATGGATGCGGATAGGCATTTGCATCATAGGTTTCGAGAAATTCTTTTTCGCTTGAAGGATTTGTTGCCTTTGCATCCAAACTCATACGTGTATGATATATGCATATTACATATAAGTCAAGTCTTGTTTGAATGAGAGAGTTAAGTAAAAGTCGGGTGACCTTGATTTCTTGTGAATCATTGAGCATCGTTTTATATGTCTAGCTGAAGAACAAATAAATTCAAGGCTTACAAGAAAAAGTGGGGTATCTGCGATGCGAATGCATCTTGCAGTTTCTTATAATTCGTTTCAGAAAGGTACTAAATTTTCTTTATTCTCTAAAACCCTTAATTTAAGGCTAAAAGCTCAGAGAGTGTAACGAAGCTATAACCAGCATTTTGCAAGCTATCTATCATGAGCGGTAGGGCGGCTCGAGCCTCCTGATTAACACCATACATAACGTGTAACAAAATAATCGAACCATTACTGACAACCCTGATTAACATAGTCAACCATGCCCTCAGCCGTACGTTCATAAGTATCAGGCTCTAAATTCACCGTAACAGTTATTCGTTTTTCTTGTCGTAAGTACCAAGGCAATACAAATAGTTTTTTGCAATACGGTGGGCGGAAGTAAATTGGACCAATATGCCCTGCTTGTCGAATAGCCTTATCGGTTTCTTCAATTTCATTACGAATGAAGTTTGGGGATTTGAAGATCATTCGTTTATGCGAAAAAGAATGATTGCCAAGCTCATGTCCTGCTTCAACAATAGCTTTTGCCAGATCTAGATTTTCAAGCGTTTGACGTCCTGTAACAAAAAACGTTGCCTTAATATCTTTGTCGGATAAAACATCTAAAACCGTTTGTGCATGTGTTGCTGTTGGACCATCATCAAAGGTAAGTGCCACGACAGGTTTATCTGTTTTGACATGAGATACTATCGGTGCAAATAATTGATATGTGCGGGACTTGCTAAGATGGTAGCTTCCGAAGAGAAGACTAAAAATAATTGCCGATACAACAACATACTTCATTTACACATTATACACAAATTTAGAGTACGCCTGACAGATTCTTTTGATTGATGTGAGAGGAACAATATTTATATTAGAGTAGGTGTAAAAAAGATTCCATCAGCCAACAAAAGCTTACAAATACTGCTAAAGGCATAATACCGAAGTGAATCATAAATGTCATAATCCCAGTCAATACACAAGGTTTTCAAGCCTTTATCCTTCGGTTATTTCGCAATCTTTGCGACTATATCTTTATGACATTCATCTTTCAGTTTAGTATAACACTCTAGTTTTAAGTAATCATGCGATATCAGTGCTGCTGGAATAAATAATGCAAATGCTATGAATAAGAAAATGCTATGAATAAGAAAATGTCCAGTGCATATAGTTTCCCAATGCACTGGACATTTTAGTTGTTATGTTTCCTTAGTTATCGAAACTTACAATATTATTGAGCACTAAAATTGCAATTGTCTACTACAACTGCTCCATTTTCTGCTTTGTAAAAATACACATAGATAAAGTCAACCGTTGCAGGTGTTACACCACTAATAGAAATTCGTTGAAATGACGAATTTGAAAAGGATTTAAAGCCAAGCGCTGTGCCATCTGCGTAAAGGCTCATGTCTGCATAGGTTCCATCAATGTTCTTAACATCACAACTAAGCGTATAGCTTGTATTTGGGGTAACCGCAGCGTTGCTAGCTGAAATACCTTGACCAACACAAACAGTTGAACCCGAAAGTATCATGCCTCTGCTACCACTGCTTGCCTGTGAGGTAGAGCCAACATTACCTGTACCACAGCCTCTTAAATCCCAGCTAGTTAGGTTATCTTCAAAGTCTGTATTGCTCAGTAGACTTGTCCCAGGTTCAGTAGGCGTAGTGGGTTCTGTTGGCTCGGTTGGTTGTGTTGGCTCAGTCGGCTCAGTAGGTGCATCTCCTATAGTGAGGGTACAGCTGTCATAGTTTGCACTATCTTCGCTGTACATAGACACTGCTACATGTGCTGCATTGCTAGGAGCAGTTAGGCTGATGCTGTGTAGGTTATAAGCGCTACCAGTGATTTCTTTGGTATCAGACGCTAAGCTGTTGTAATCAGAGGTTGTAAAACCTAAAGATAGAGAAGACCATGCATTATTGACATTGCGTTTTGCATAGCAGCTAAAGGTATAGTTTGCACCTGCAAGTACATCAACTTCTTGAAAGAGGCAAGCACCAACACCAGCATTTTCTTTTAGGTTAATCGCCTTAGTACCTTCGTAAGCATCTGTTGAACTTAGGTTTTGACCATTGTTACAGTTATTCCATGCAGTTAGATTATTTTCAAAGCCTCCGTTTGTAAGGAGATTGCCAGTTGGAGTAGTTGGCTCAGTTGGATTTGTCGGTTCTGTTGGTTCTGTTGGGTTAGTCGGTTCTGTTGGGTTAGTTGGTTCAGTCGGATTAGTCGGTTCAGTCGGTGCATCACCAGTTGTTAAAACACAGTTGTCATAGCTCGCACTGTCTTCACTATACATAGAGACTGCGACATGTACAGCATTGCTAGGAGCAGTTAGACTGACACTTTGGCGTGAATAAGACGAACCAGTTACTTCTTTAGTTTCAGTGGCTAAAGAGGTGTAATCCGAAGTTGTGAAGCTTAAGGTTAGAGAAGACCAAGCGTTGTTGATGTTGCGTTTTGCAAAGCAACTGAAGGTGTAGGTTGTACCTGCAATTGCATCAACTTCTTGGAAAAGGCAAGCACCAGCGCCAGCATTTTCTTTTAGGTTGATTGCCTTCGCACCTTCGTAGGCATCTGTTGTGTTGATTGATTGACCCGTACCACAGTTGCTCCATGCGGTTAGGTTAGTTTCAAAGTCTCCGTTGGTGAGTAGGTTGCCTGGTTCTGGTACGTTACCTGGATTACCACCAGTCTCACCGCCAGTTTCACTACCTGTCTCGCTACCAGTTTCACCGCCAGTATTATCACCGATATTGCTAATACTTTGACCAGCACCTAAGCTAAGTTCACTGACTGTTTTTGAGCCATAGCTAAAGCTTGATGTGTTTTCAAAAGTTGCGCCTGTGACGAATACTGTTCCACCGTTGCTTGAGGTAATCGTTACAGAGTTATTCAGTTTATTGATGACACCACTTGCGCCAGCGTAGTAGAAGCTAGTGCGTTTTTCAAGCGTATCTGTAATCTGTGGCCAGTCTTGTGAAAGTAGTGGTAGGTTGAAATAGTCACTATAGGTTTTTAAGACATCTTCAGAGAAGTCATAGATGAGACTGCGACCTGCTTCGTATTCACGGACATTGGCTTGGTGTACGAAGTGGGGGTAGGGTGAAAAGCCTAAGATGTGCCTAATTGCAAGGTCAGTTTCGAAGCCAATAATATCTTGCCATGTTTTGTTGGTTGAAAAGAATGGGTTACCAAAGTCATCCCTTAAGAGGCCTTGTGGACCATAGAGATAATTGAACTCTGAAGTGTTTTCTTCAGGTGTGCTTGCATTGAAGAATATATTGGTAGGCCAGCGTGGAACGAGTTTGATGCGTGGCTCGAGCGGGTGTTCTATCAAACAACTATCGCAGTCTGCTTCGTGTGATTGCCAACCTCTATTTGCTGCTAAGTACTCAACGCCTAAGTCTACGGCTGCTCTGAGCATTTCAGTGTTTGAAGCCTCTAGACCAAATTGGCAAAAAGGATCACCAGGTACAACATCATAAAGGCAAGTCGTACCAGTAGGCGCATCTGCCAATCTATACCAACCCAAACCAGAGTGTTTACCTGTTACAACATATTTTTTCTCAAAGGTGGAAAGTCTAGGTTCAGCAAAGGTGATGTTGTTATTAAATTCTCCCTTGGCTGTTTCGTAATCAAGAAAATCCATTTCGGCATGGGTGTAGGTATGGCTGATGAATGGGAAGAAGTCAGCAACACATAGTGTAGCTTCGCTGAGTGTCGCATCTGCTTCACAATTTCTTGTGGCATTGGGCTCTGCTTTGTCAGCATTAAAGACTTGGTTATAGGTAAAATCTGGAGAAGCAAAGCGGCTTCTTAAGTCAAGTACACCATCTCTAGCAGCAAAGGCGTCTTGTGCATCAATGCGAAATTGGTACTCGTCTTCAGGCCACATGCTGTTAGTTGCAGGGTTCCACATTTCACTTTTTAAGTACCAGTCATCGATGTCAATCGAGAAGTAGTAACGTCTTTCACCGATGAAAATGCCATCCGTAACCCAGCTAATGAGGTCATACATTAGCAAGCCTGTGTGTCTTAGGAAACTGTTGTGGCTGAAGGTCATGCTGATAACTTCACGTCCGTCTGAGGTAGTACTTAGTGCTGCTAGCACTGCACCTGTTGAGTCTTTGAGCAAAGGTTTTGTAGTTACATTGCTACACGCTGCACCACAGGTTGATGCACGAAAGATAAAAGCATTGTTGATAGGAATGACAACATCTGACTTGAGTGATTCAAAAACAGCTTGTCCGTCACTAGTTAGCGTTGCATTGACTGGATCTGAAAGGCTAGTTGTGAACCTTAGACCGTAGTCTTCAGGAAAGGTTCCTGGGAAACCATTGAGGGCAACTTGGCGGATATTAAATTCACGCTCGTATTGCCAGAGTAAGTTCCACTCGTCTGTGCTGAAGGCACTTTCGAAAACACCGTTGTTGTTATAAGACAGACCGACTTCAGTCAGAATGATGCCTTGGTATCTACCATCGCCATTTGCTTTGAGTAGTTTATTTTGCGTCAGGTTTTCCTCGGTAGCAATCAGCACATCAAAAGGAATGCCGATTTCTCGTGCAAAGTAGCTGACTGCTTGGAGACTTGGATCGCTGGTGTCAGAAGAGATAATCAGAAGCTTCATGTCCACACGTGGTGAACCTGCAAATAAAGGTCTGAGCGAAGCTTCTAGATCGACTTCGCCTTCGGTTTGTGGTGCTTCAGCGAGTGCTGTTTTGTCTGATAGACTTCGCATGTCATTGAGGTTGGCTCGAGCCATAAGGGTCTCATAAGCCTTACCAGTTTGAAATGTGTTTCCATACTTACCATGACCATGTGTAGAAGAATTATTAACAGCTTTAGTATTTTGATTACAACTACTTAATATGCCTAAGCTACTGGCTATAATCAGTAACAAAATAGCTAGCTGCCACCATCTTTTGATATTCATGTTTGCCCCCTTGATTGTGCTGTGGCGTTAGTGGAGAGTTTTATACGCCAATCGCTTTACGAGTTATAGATCTAATAATTTTAAACCAATGTTAAAGCCTTAATTTTGACTTTTATAATTTAGTGAAAAATCATAGGAAATCTGCCCTATAGCTAGTTCTAGTTTTAGCTAGGGCAATGTGTTTATATGATTGATAGCACAAAAGATTTTTAAGGGAATGATATATAGCTAAAGATTGTTTTCATAAAGCTACAAACATTAATAATATGCAAAGGTAGTACACATAATTAGCGCAAAATAAAAACAATAGTTCCAACCAAAAGCGCAGCCATGACCAAATTAAAAACAATCAACGCACGTTTATGTTTTAACAACTTCCCAATTGCCTGACCAAACAACACCCACACAGTGATGCTCGGTAAATTGACAATGATTACGATGAGCGTAGTTAGTGCTGCACTAATCACAAAAGATGGATGGGGAATGCTTAAGGTGCTCATGGTAGTTAGTGCCATCACCCAAGCTTTAGGGTTGGCATATTGAAAGGCTGCTGCCTCCCAAAAGGTGAAGGGCTTACGAACCTCATGATCATCTGAAAAGGATGCCTTTGCTATTCGGTAAGCTAGATAAAGTAGGTATAGTGAACCCACAACCTTAAGAATAGTTTGAATAAGTGGAAACTGCTCGAAGACAGCACCCAAGCCCAAACCACAAAATAAAGATAAGTGAGGCAAAGCCAATCGAAACGCCAAGCATGTGGGGGATGGTTCTGCGAAGTCCATAGTTCGCACCTGATGCTGAAAGCATAATGTTATTAGGTCCAGGGGTTATGGACATGACAAAGGCAAAAGATATGAGTGCTAGCACGGCTTTATTTAATACAGTTTGCAGATATAACCACAAGAACCAATTCTTGATTGGGTATTGCATAGTTTACTTCTGAGTCGCATAATGGTTTATGGACTGGGCAAAACTAGAACTAGATGCTATCTTTCAACTCGATAGCAAAGCAGCAACACCTTTGTATTTGCAGCTTTGCAATAGTTTGAGTGATCTCATGGATTCTGGGCAGTTGCAACCAGGTGACCAACTCCCTTCAGAACGAAAACTTGCCGAGCAATTATCTGTCAGTCGTACAACTGCGGTGAATGCCTATCATGAGCTTGAAGCACGTGGCTTGGTGCGGAGTTACATAGGTCGAGGTACCTTTGTGAGTAGCCGACCTGAGCGTATGGGGGCACACTTTGCTTGGCGAGGCAAGGTGACTGAGTCTGTGCAGCAGAGTTTAGATATGAGCATTCGTTCACTGATTGAGCTAGATGCTGCTGACACAATTTCTTTTGGCGCAGGTCAGCCCAATCTTGAGTCTTTTCCAATTGAACGATTTCAGGCGATTAGTGATTATGTACTCAGACACCATCCAAGTGATGCACTTGGCTTTTTGCCAACAGAGGGTCATCCTCATCTGCGTGAAGT
>CALDTA010000187.1:0-6022 GCA_937924455.1 uncultured Deinococcales bacterium | reverse complement strand
TCTTTATAGTCACTTAGGGCGATGTTATTACCAGAAACTGTATCTACTAAGTTAAAATCTGGTGCTGCTGTGCCTAAGGGTAGCATGGTTGAGGGTGTGGCTGGCATAGGTAGTCCTCCAAAAAATTATTGATATAGTTCTAGTTTACAATAAGACTGTTTTCCGTCTGTAACCAGAAGCTGTTTTCTCAAATACAGTGATTTCTTTAAAAAGGGATTTTAGCATGGTTTGTGTTTCTGGGTAGTAAAGACTTGGCTCGTTGATTGCATGGGCATCATCCCCTAGGGTTATGCTACCCCCTAAGTCTTTAATTTCTTGCAGAATTTTAAGTGATGGGTAGGGTTCAGTCATGTTTTTACCTAAGGCACGACTGTTTACTTCAAAGACAAAATTGGCTTGGATTGCAGCTTTGATATTTCGGGTGATTTTTTCGGCAACCTCTTGATTATACTGATGCTCAGGTGCATACAGCCTGACGACATCCATATGACCTAGTACGACAGGGATGTTTTTTGTAACCCCTGCAAGACCCTTAATCAGGAGTAGTTGTTCATCGTAATAAGCTTTGTATAATTCGTCTAATCCACCGAGAGTTTTGGCAGACTCGAAGTAAGTATCTATATCAAAATCAAAAGATAGATTTTTTGCATGATGCAGCGAAGCTACAACGATATCTGGCTTATAGCTTTCTATGGCGTTGAGAATATGTTCGATGGGGGTATCGCCATAGTATTCGGTTTCGAAGCCTATTCTTAGGTCGATGTCTTTGCCGTAAAGCTCTCGTAGGCGAGGGGCTTCATTATCAAAAAAATCTTTGAATTTTTCTGTGAGTGAGTTAGCGGTGTTGCCTAATGCTAATTCATCTGCATACATAAACTCGTCCGTAGCTGGGGGCAAGTGTTCCACAATACCAATATGGCTAAAACCAGCCGCAATATAGGCTTGTATCAGTGTTTCTTTTGTATCGGAGGCGTGAGCGCACAACTCTCCACTGTGACCGCCGTGGTAGGAAACTTTTACAAAATCTGACATAGAATTTAGTATAACGTCCTTTGAAAAGGAGAATTCTGTCACAGAAATTTTGCTATCATAGAGATACGTTCTTGAAAGGAATGATAAACAATGGATCCTAGAAACATAGATACAAAGAAAATCGTAGAAAAAATTGAAGTTGCTGGTGGCGATTTGCTAGATAAAGCACGTGAGCTTCTTGGTGATGCAAGTGCAAGTAAAGTTGTTATTCGCAACAAAGATGGCAGTGAATTGTTCACGCTACCTCTAGCTTTAGGGCTTGCTGGTGGTGGTTTGCTAACCTTCATTACACCTCGTTTGGCTGCGATTGGTGCGATTGGTGCTTTAGTAACACAGGTAAATCTAGAAATTGTTCGTGAAGTAGACGAAAAAACAGCGCAAGCAGCTATCGATGCTGGTGAAGCTGAAGAGTATGTTGAAGAAGAGACTGCTTAGCTCTTAAATTCCCCTCTTTAACAAAGAGGGGTTAGGGGAGATTTGCTTTTGACTTTTTTGAGAGTTAGGTAGAAGCTGATTTTGGTTAAGGAAATAGCTTCGACGAAATCCCCCGCTCACTACGTTCACCGCCCCCTTTATTAAACTACGGAGTTAACACATCTTTTTCTCAGATAAGGAATTTTACTCATAAAGGCGTAAAACCTAGTAAAAACGAGCAGTTTTTTGCAAAAATGGTCAATTCTTGAGTGTTTTTCGCCTCTCATGATTTTCTTAGTGATAGAATTCTATCTAGATAAAAAGCCTGTCCTAGACAGTGATTTTGGAGATGTGTTAACACGGTAGCTTTATTAAAGGGGGCTGAAGTGCATCAGTCCTTTACAGCTAAAACATCCTCAAAGGCAATATCTTCAGCAGCAAGCACAAAAAGCTTGCTCGATAAACCTTCGCTTAATTGTAGAAAGTTACGATAATAGACATCGTAGCTTTCTTCTTTTTTCTCTTCGCTACCATTAGTTGTTTTATGTAGGTCTGTAGAAGCAAGTGTTGGATGTTTCATACCCATAAGCACTAGATCAGCATCTTTTGATTTTTCCAAAAGAATATCTTTAAAAGCTTTGCCATCAGCAGCGATGACCTCTGCTTTGGCTTCCATGCGTAAGTTCTTGACAATAGCTTCGAGGTTTTTCTTTGCACCTTCGGCTGCTTTTTCGGTGGCTACAACCATTTTGATATTGAGTTTACAGCCTTGCCAGTCTGCGCTGTTTGCAATTAAGTAGGCAACGGTAATCATTAGACCACCATTGGCTTTTAATCCACCCCACCACACGTCTATGCGTTTTTTGTTGCCAAAGCCTTTTTCTGGGTTATGGTTCAAGATGAGTATGTTACGTTTGCGCTCATAGAAGTGCTCGAGCATACCCGCATAGTCCCCAAATTTTTCTTCTTCCTTACTACTCCCCAACAAAATCGTATTAGGCGTTAGTGGACCTAAGCCGTAAGCATCCACCAAACGCTTTGCTCCACGGTAAAAGGTCTCAGCATAGATGATCTTCAAAAAGGCTGATACTTTATGTTTATCTAGATAATCTTGCATAGAGCGTTGCAAAGCATTTTGGTGTTTTTTAGATAATTCTTTACTTTTCACAACAGCAGCAATACTCACTAAGCTTTGCTGGCTAATATTATTAGCAAGGTCAATCAAGTGCCAGCGTTGTTTTGGTGCGCCAGAGAGTACTAGTAAATTAGGTCGCCAGTTTTTTGGGTCAGCATCGTTACGAAGGCGTTTTAGTGACATGGTTGCAAGTGCCATCCACAAGCCCTGACGTACATCATTCCAAGAAGTTGCAAGGTTTCTTCTATAGAGCCAGATTGATATGAGTAAGACAATGCCAAGCGCAATCAGCGTGGCTATGCTGTTGATTAAGAACATCACACAGAGACAGCCAATAAAGCCAAGCAGAGGCCAAATCCAGTGAATACGAAAGCTCGGTCGAAAGGATGGGCTGTGCAGTGAACGTTCAATTAGTGCAACGATATTAAGGACCAAATAGGTCGTCAAAAAGAACATACTTAGTACAGGCGCAATAGCATTTAAATCGCCAAAATAAATAGCAATCAGTGTGATGGCTAAAGTAACAAGCGTACCCACACGAGGCTCGTCATTCTTCTTGCTTCCCCGACCTAACCAGCGGAGCCAGTTTGGTAAAACACCATCTCTTGCGAGTGCTTGCAGAACTCTTGGCGCACCCAAAATGCTCCCTAAAGCACTGGAAAGCGTTGCACCCCACACCCCAAGGATGATTGCAGGACCCCAAATAGCGATGCGTTGCATTACCAATGAATCTGAAATGAGCGTTGCAGCATCTGCTCGAGTAACCAAGAAAATAGGAATCACCATATAGATGATGTAGCCGACGATGACTGCTGCTAATGTTCCGACAGGAATGGCTTTTCTAGGATGACGCAAATCCCCAGACATATTCACACCAGCCATGATGCCAGTGACAGCAGGGAAAAAGACTGCAAAGACGACCCAGAAACCCTCTCGTGGTATGAAATCTGGATTGATGGCTGTTTCGGTAGTAGCAATTGGACTACCAAAGAAAAAAGAAATGAGTGAAAGTATAATCGCACCCATAATGAAGTACTGCGTTTTGATAGCTGTTTCAGCAGATGCTAGTGCCAAGGCTGTTACAAGAACGGCCGTAATCAAGCCAATAAGTTGAGCATCAAGCATAGGAAAGGTAGCCACTACACTTTCAGCAAAGCCAATTGTGTAAAGCGCAACCGAAAGCGCCTGTGCAAAAAAGAGTGGGATGCCTACCGCACCACCAGCTTCGATGCCCAGTGAGCGAGCGATCATAAAATATGCGCCACCCGTACGAACACGCTGACTGGTCGCAAGCATAGATATAGATAGTGCAGTTAGTAAAGTAATGCCTGTGGAAAGTGTAACGATAATTAGGGTTTTAACTAGACCAACTTGACCCACAACCCAGCCAAAGCGTAGGTACATAATCACGCCAAGAATAGTCAAGATACTTGGTGTGAAAACGCCACCGAAAGTTCCTAAGCCAGTTGGCTGTGTTGTAGAACGTGGTGTAGAACGGGTGGTTGATGTTGCGTTGCTTTTACTACTATTAGAACTACTCAATGCAGAAAATGATACACCTTTTTGATGCTTTTTGCAGGAAATTAAAGCTTTTGAGGTTTAGAAATAGCTCATAAAACTCAGAGAGATTATCTTAGATAATGCCGTCAGGGACGACACTTTTGAGTCGTCCTTTATGAACAGTGGACTAAGTGAGAAGGTCTTTGATTTTGCCCTTAGCCCCTTCTTTTGTAAAAGGAAGGCGGGGGATGGATTTCGCCTTTATAAGGTTTTGTAGGGTGCGTTCCACGCACCAAGTGGATATCACTAAGCAATGATGTTGTTGAAAATAGGGAAATGAGGTTTTTGTGTTTCTTCGACCAATACTTGTTTGAATTGATTAAACAAAAAGCGGTGCGTAGAACGCACCTTTTCAGTTGAGCGACTTATGACTTTTTTAGCTATGTTGAACCACCATGTTGTCATTAGTGTAAGTTCTGAGGATTCACCAGATGCACCTGCTGAAGAGATTGTGGTGGCTGCATAAAATTATTGTGTAAAAATTTGATGTTCTTTTTGATAGATTCTTAATGTGGTTTTGTAGGGTGCGTTCCACGCACCAAGTGGATACTACTAAGCAATGATGTTGTTGAAAATACGGAAAGAGGTTTTGCGTTTCTTCAGCAATTTGTTTGGTTAAATTGATTAAACAAAAAGCGGTGCGTAGAACGCACCCTACGGTAAAGCTTCGTTTCTAAAGCAAGGCAGCGGATGGATTTCGCTCCTAAAAGTGGATATCACTAAGCAATGATGTTGTTGAAAATGGGGAAATGAGGTTTTGTGTTTCTTCGACCAATACTTGTTTGAATTGATTAAACAAAAAACACCCTACGGTAAAGCTTATTCCTAAAGGAGGTGAGGGATGGATTCCGCCCCTAAAAGGTCTAACATCCAACCTCAAAAATGGACTAATCAACCCCTAACAATGTTAGTAATTTGACCTAGATACACTATGCACAACCTAGCTTTTACAAGGTACAATGCGAACAACGAAATATTACAGTAGATACACTACTTTCAAATACTTAAAGAAACAGATATTGGAGGGCAACTATGCTCACGATTGTTGAAAAAATACTCTTTATAGCCCTTGGTTTAGGCTCAGCCTACTTTAGCTTCTTAGGATTCCGTAACATTGTTAGTGTTGTTGGTAACGGCGACAAAGGCTTTTACCCAAGGTTTAACAACTTAACTGAGCGTCTAGCGATAGCGGTTACTAGAACCATAAGCCAAGCGACTGTGTTTCGTGCACGTCCTTTACTGAGCTTTTTACACAGTTTCATCTTTTATGGCTTTATCTTTTACTTACTTGTAAATGTCATGGATGGACTTAAAGGATTCATACCCCATGCATGGCTTGGTGGATTGAACCTTGGTCTTGTGGGTGGGGTTTACCGCTTAATTGCAGATGTACTATCACTGCTGATTTTGATAGGTGTTGTGTCTTTCCTTGTTCGTCGTTTTATGTTGAATGATAAGCGTCTGACCTTTAACGAAAGTACACCACTGCATGAAAAAGTAAAACTTGGTGGAATTCGCAGAGATAGCCTTATCATTGGTCTGTTTATCATGGCGCACGTTGGCTTTCGCTTGATTGGTGAGGGGTATCTTCTCGCCTATGAAGGTCATAGTGACCCGTGGCAGCCTGTTGCGAGTAGCCTTGCAGCGATGATTGGTCCTGGTGATAACCGCATTATCGGTTGGCACGTGGGCTGGTGGGGTGCGCTTGGTTTGATTTTAGTTTTCTTGCCGTATTTCCCTCGTTCTAAGCACCTTCACTTTATGACTGCGCCTGTTAACTTTGCTTTAGAGCGCCGTTTTGATGTAAGCGAAACGCTTGGACCTTCGGTTCTTGGCGAAAAAGTACCTTCAGGCGTTCTAGAGCCTCTAGATTTTGAAGAT
>CALDTA010000186.1:0-4445 GCA_937924455.1 uncultured Deinococcales bacterium | reverse complement strand
TTATTGCAAAAATGGCAATAAGTGCCAAAACTAACCTCTTGACATGCTTAGTTCTATACATGTTGTCCTCCTGAACACATCCCTTTCAAACCTACCTATAGAAAACAGAATACGTTTTATAAAACTCAAAGTTGTGAATTTTAAATGAGATGTTAACGATATTTATGCAGATGAGTTCATGTTCAGATGATTTTGTTTACTTTTAGATTTGTTTGTATTGCATAGATTAATCTCTAAAATGTGGCAAGGTAATGTTGGCTTTAACATGCCTAATTAACGCTAAAGTGCTGCTAAAGTAGATAAAGATACGCTAAAGCTAATATTTGTATTATTGAGGTGTTTTTATGGATTTAATGTCTATGAGGATTATGTGTTGTTATTGAAACTGCTTGTTATTGAAACTGCTTGTGATTGAAAATCACCTTAGGTTTTTAGAGGTTGTCAAAATTTAGTTTCACATAATTAAACTCATGAGGATAAGCATGTTTTTGGAACGAAGTGACAGAAACTGCCGAGCTGTATCCGCATTGCACAAAACCAAAATTTTTATACGTTTGAACTTAATTTGATATCAACTATGCGGATACAGCCAAGATACCTTAAAAAATACAAAAAAAGCTAGCTGAATCCCTAATAAGTTGGTATACTACTTATGTGATTACTGCGCTCGAGCTCAAAGATTTTGCCATCGTAGACAGTTTGCGATTGGAACTTGGCACTGGTTTTAACGTCTTAACAGGCGAAACAGGGGCAGGTAAGTCTATTTTGATAGATGCACTTGGTTTGCTTTTAGGCGCAAAGGCAGATGCACATACAATTCGTGCTGGTTCGACTGAAAGCTTAATTCAGGCTGAAGTGAATAGTGAGGCTGTTGATGTGGGCAGTTTGAGCCGTCGCATTAAGCGAACAGGCAAGGGCAATTACCGTGTTGATGGTGAAATCATCAAGCTGGCTGAATTTGCTGAGGTTGGTAATGCACTTATTGTCATTCACGGACAACATGCTTCTCAAGGTTTACTGAATAACAGCGAACAACGCAAACTTCTTGATCGTTGCTTGAGTAGCAAAGGTCAAAAGCTTTTTGAAAGCTACAAAGAAAATTATGGACGTTATCAAAAGATAAAAAAAGATTTGGAAAAACTCTACATTGCAACCAGAGAACGTGCTCAGCGCATTGATATGTTGAGTTTTCAGATTCAAGAAATCGAAGCTGCAAACTTAGCAGAGGTTGATGAAGATGCCATGCGTGAGCGCGCTCAGAACTTGCGCTATGCCGAGCGCATCATGCAAGATGCAGGGCAAGCGCTTGGTTTACTCACTGTGAGCGATGATAATGCCATGGAGCTTTTGAGCCAAGCTGCCCGCCACTTAGAAAGTGCGAGTCGTTTTAGTAAAAACTTAGAGGCGCTTGGGACAGACTTAGCGCAAGCACTTGAAAGCATTCAGGTTGTTAGTGATGAACTTGAGGATATGCTTGCTACTTTTGAGGTGCAGCCAGGGGAATTAGAAGGGCTCGAGCACCACTTGCACAACATTGAGAACCTGAAATTCAAGTATGGTGAAGATATTCCAAGCATTCTCAACTACCTTCAAGAGGTAGGCGAAGAACTGCATAATTTAGAACATGCTGATGAAAATGTAGAGCGTTTAGAAAAAGAATCGCAAGATATTTTAAACAAGCTTGAAAAGCAAGCAAACAACCTTTTTGAAGAACGCCGCAATACTGCTAAGAAGCTTTCTAAAAATGTGACAACACAAGTGCAACCTTTGGGTATGGCAAATGCACATTTTGAAATCGAAGTGACTGAAAATGATACGCTCAAGCAGCATGGTAAAGACGATGTTCAGTTCTTATTTACTGCAAATCTTGGCGAAGCGCCTGCGCCACTCAACCAAGTTGCTTCAGGTGGTGAGCTTTCACGTGTCATGCTTGCGCTAAACGTTTGCTCTGGCTATCCTGATATGCCGACGCTTGCTTTTGACGAAGTAGATGCTGGTATTGGCGGACAAACCGCACGCTCTGTTGGCAGACTGCTCAAACAACTTGCTGCTGACCATCAGGTGCTTGTCGTAACCCACTTAGCACAAGTGGCAGCCTTTGCCGATCACCACTTCTATGTGGAAAAAGTCGAGAAAGACGGACGTACTACCACAAGCATTCAACACCTAGATGATGATGAACGCGAAGCGGAACTTGCTCGGATGCTTTCAGGCAGCGACACTGCTACAGCCATCGCTCATGCTAAAGAGCTGTTAGAAGAAAGCCAACAACAAAGCCTTGATGCTCAAAAAAACAAGGCTACAAAAAAAGCTAAAAAGAAAAAACAATTAGAGGAGACAGGGCATGTCTGATGAGCCACCGTATAAGCCACCGCATAAGCCACCGTACAGTTCAAGCTTTGATGCTGAAAGTAGCCACGGTTTAGAGCACTGCCCTGACTGTGATAGTAGCAATACGATTACGTACCAGTACAATGAAGGTTTTACAGAACTAGAGTGTTTGAACTGTGGCTATATGAGTGACGCTGAAGAGATTGCTGCGCTTACGAGATACGATGGCAGTTTGTTAGAGGCTGACAAGCATATTAAGCTGCCTATGCCTGTGAAGAAGATAAAAGCTTAGGTTTAAGCCTGTAAAAGCCAAAAATATCACATGCGGATAGTTTAACTTGAATCTTCATATAAATACGTTATGCTAGCCGAATGAAATCGATTTATCGTCTTTTTGCTATTTGTATACTTCTTTTACTTTTAAATCCAGTTACTGCCCAACAATCGGGAACGACCTACGAGGTGCAGCCTGGTGACACGCTTAATGCCATAGCTCGAGCCTACGGTCTAAGCCTCGGACAAATCGTTCAACTCAACAACATTTCTAATCCAGATTCTATTTATGTTGGTCAGGTTTTAAATGTCAGTTTTGACGGTGTAACGCCACAAGAAGATGCACTGCTTAACCCTGTTAATCCAAATGCTTCTATTGTGGACGAAGTCAATGCCATTCTAAATGGAACAAGCACTAATTCAGCCAGTGCAGCTTCAAATAGTACGGGTTCAAACAGTGCAGCTTCAAACAGTACAGGCTCAACAACTCTAAGCACTGATGTTACGAGTGAAGCACTGCAAGCGGCAGCACAAGAACCCCAAGTCTTTACAGATGCCGTTTGGCCAGAAACTTACCCAAGCCCAATCAGCACTATGAGCTTTGTGCCGCCAGAGGCGTGGCAGGGGCAATCTTTTGGTTGGAACGTTGAACTCACTGAAGCAAGCTTTTTAAAGGCAATGTTCTTAGGGCAAGAATACTTCTTTTATCCAACCCCAGGTGACATAACCAAGCAAGCAGCAATTTTGGCTGTACCTGTTTTGCAAGAGCCTGGCATCTATCCGCTTGAGCTGGAAATGAGCAGCATGAGCGGTACGGTTACTAACTTGACACTGCCTATGTCTGTGGGTGGAGTTGACTATGGTAGAGAGAATATCAACTTGCCACCGAGTAGTACCTCTCTGCTCGAGCCTGATACAAGCCGTCTAGAATCAGAAAGAGTAACAGACATCTGTGCTCGTTTTGAACCTATCCAGCGTTGGACGAGTGCATTTCGCTATCCAACAGATACGCCAGAATTTACCTCAGCCTTTGGTATCAATCGTGCTTACAACGGCGGACCATTCAATAGTTACCATCGTGGACTAGACCTTAGAGGTCGAGAGGGCACACCAGTTTACGCTGCTGAGAATGGCGTTGTACGTTTGGCAGAAGCACTGGTAATTAGAGGCAATGCCGTTATTCTTGATCATGGTGTAGGTTTATGTTCGGCATATAGCCACATGAGCGAGCTAACGGTTAGTGAAGGTGAAGAAGTTACTAAAGGTCAACTGATTGGCTATGCTGGGGCAACAGGTTTAGTTACAGCGGCACACGTTCACTGGGAACTTCGGGTTATGGGGATTCCTGTAAATCCTGCACAGTGGGCGGAACGTGTTGAATAGTTAAAACTAAATATAGATAACGTATTTTCAAATGCATGGTGTAACTTGCCATGCATTTTTCTTTATAGGTGTTTGTGCAACAAAATTAAAAAACTGGTTTTTATTGCTGCAAATAGTTTTGTTCAAATTTGGTTGTAACTGATTGTAGCCAAGTGTATATTGAATTTACCTCAGCTAAATCCCCTACTATCTGAGTCAAATAAAGGAGATCAGATGACAAGGAATTTTAGCTTGTTAGTACTTTTGCCTGTGCTGACATTACTTCTTACAGCGTGTCCTTCATCAACTACGCCAACACCGACACCAACACCGACACCAACCCCGACCCCGGCACCCAGTTTTAGTATTGCTGTTAGTAACGCAGCACCAAGCATTATAGAAGGTGCTTCTGCAACCGTGACGATTACGATTACTCCAACAGGTGGCTTTAGTGACCAAGCTGCACTTACGATTAATAA
>CALDTA010000185.1:0-3975 GCA_937924455.1 uncultured Deinococcales bacterium | reverse complement strand
CCAGGTCTTAACAAATTATTTGCATTGTTTGGATCAATACGCTGAATTCTATCCAATACATCCAGACCTGATTTTGCTAGTCCAAAAATGCTGTGTTTATAATCCAGAGGTGTCGTATTCCCAAAGGTTATAAAAAATTGTGAACCATTACTATTTGGTCCCGTATTTGCCATAGACACAACACCTTTTTGATTATGGGTCAGTAAGGAATTAAATTCATCATTGAACAAATACCCAGGTGTTCCACGTCCTGTACCTGTAGGATCACCCGTTTGTGCCATAAAGCCTTCAAGCACTCGGTGAAACTGAACATCTTCGTAGTACCTGTTGAGTGTCAAAAAGACAAAATTGTTCACTGTCCTTGGTGCTTCACGCTCGAACAAATCGACATAGATATTCCCTTTTGAGGTTTTAATCAATGCCCAATAATCTTGTCCTGGCTTCAACACCCACTCTGCCTTATTGAATTGACGCGCTGGCTTATCTGTTAGGAATTCCACCATAGTCATACCATCAAGCTGTGCAAATGAAAAACTAGAAACACTTAAACTACAGACGAATAAAGTTATTACTGCTATAAAAATCTTTTTCATGTTAGTCCCCTAAAGACTCAAATTTACTAATACATCTATAAAACCTATTAAAATAAAAGCAATTCCACCGTTAACTGCTGTCGCAGTTAACAGCAAGCTTCTTAACGAGTAAGAATAAAGCCGTGTGGAAACGCTCTAAGAAGGCATCTTTCATAAAATTAAATACACAAAACTTACAGGCGCAAAACTTATAGGCACAAAACTTATAGGCACAAAGCTTTCAAGAATCAACCTACATAGTTTACTGCATAGTTTACCTTGTTCAAGCACTAGACCCCTAGCCAAAAATTAGACAGTTTTTTTATATAAAAAATCTTTTTTAAAATCATGAGAGTTTTTGGAAATATTAAGAATTTCAAAAGCCACGAAAGTTTTCACAGTACCGTTAGCGTTCAGGTCATACCCTACTAGCAACCGAGTTGATATAGGCATTTATTTATACCAAACTAGATACCAAACTAGATACCAAACTGACTGAACAATGTCGTAATTCTATTAATGCAAAATTAATGTAAAAACGCCATTAGAACCGAAGGAGACGCATTTGCCAAGTTTATAGCGTTTCTATAAAACCAGTACAACATCTAGTATAAAAGCGCTTTTGCAAAATCTGTAAGCCTTCTGTGCTATCCAGACAGCTAAAACATAATAGTAAAAAGCTCTTTCATGATTTGTTTGAACTTCAACAAACCAGCGAACGGACATGAGTAAGAAATAACCCATTCTGTCTGGGTCAACATGAGGTGGAAACGCTCAAAAAGCCTTAATCTACTTAAGCAATTAGCTTAGTTAGCCATACAAAAACTTTTCGTGCTTTCACGAATATATAGGTTGAGCAACGATATAGATACAATATAAATACGATATAGATACACAACTAGATACCTAGATACACTGCTAGTTACAAGACTAGCTTACAAGACCAGTTACAAGACTAGTTACACTACAATGGCATACAACAACATCAACTTAGTTAGCAAATAATAAGCAATAAGGGGCCTCATGCGGGGATTGGGTGCAAATCCAGATAAAAACTTAAGTATCAAGCAAATGATTATGTTGGGATTATCCTTCATGACATTACTTGTCTGTCTAGTGGGTATCTTTGGCACACTTGGGCAATATGTCATCAGAACTAGTTCTGAACGAACACTCAATAAGGACGTTCCTGCTCTCAAGTACCTAAACCAGACCTTGGCACTAGGTCTTGATATGAAAGATATTGCCAAAGAAGTTGACATATCAGTTCTCAGTTTGCAAAATAATCAAACCGTTACAACTGAGCAGCTCAACAGCTTAAAGACTATGCAAGTTGAAAAGGTTAATAGCACCTACAAAGCACTTCTTGAATCACTCACTAACTATACAAATGAAAGCTCTGATCAGCTTAGAGCCAATGCATTTAGTGAATCCGTTAAAACAGCAGCCACGAATCTGTTTGTTGCTTCACGCTATGCTATCCAAACACCAAATCAAGCAACACTTAGCAATATGGCAGTTGAAGAACGAAACTTCTCAAATAGCCTCACGACTTTAAACAACTTATCTTCAACCTTGCTCACTGAAAAAAGTAACGCAAATATTGCTACGGCAAATAGAGTTGGTATTGTCATTTTAATCAGTACCCTACTAGCTGCCATACTTTCATGGCTCATAAGCTCGTTTTTGTGGCGCACGATTTTTTCTAAACTAAGTAAATTAAACGAAGCGACAAAAATTGTGGAAGCTGGGCAATCACTATCTGCCACAGAAGAGCCTATTGCTAGTCTAATGGGCTCTAACAACGCTTTCGGACTTCTTGCTAAATCACTTTTAGATATGTCGACAAGCGTAGATCAAGATAAAGAGAACTTAAAAAACACTGTTTTATATGACACAGCAACAAGCTTACCAAACAGAATTGCGCTAAATGAACGCTTGAATACTGCCATACTAAAACCAAAACACAACTTTGCACTCTTATTGTTAAATTGTGATCGCATTGATAAAGTAAAAGAGAATTACGGCAGTCTTGTTAAAACTAGATTATGTCAAGACATTGCGATAAGACTTGCAAAAGCTATTAAGAGCGACAATTTCATTGTGCACTTAAGCCACGAAGAATTTGCCATTTTGCTCGAGCCCATCCACTCACAAGAAGAAGTCCTTGATGCTGCAAAACGCATTATAGATGCGGTTACACTACCTTTTGATGTTGACGACCACATCATAGATATCTCTGGAAACTTAGGCATCGTCTTTGCTGACCACAGTTATAAAACAATCGATGCTGTTATGAATGATGCAGAAATGGCTATGCAAAAAGCTAAAGATGCAGGTCCAGGTCGCTGGAAGGTATTTAAAACATCTATCAAAGATGATCATGACCTTCACCTACAACTGGTAGAAGACTTAGCTTATGCAATTGAAAACGACGGCTTAGAACTATACTACCATAGTATTATTGATCTAAAGCATCGCAGCATTGATGGTTTTGAAGCACTGGTACGCTGGAAACATCCTGAACGTGGAGAAATCTTCCCAGATACCTTTATTCCCATCGCTGAAGAACATGACCTTATCTATAGCCTTGATTTATACGTTCTGAAAAAAGCATCAGAACAAATTAAAGCGTGGAACGCTGAATTTAGCAATGCACACAAAGTAAACATCAATATGTCAAGCCAAAGCTTATTGCATGGTCAACTACTCAATGACTTTGAACAGTTGGTAGAAACCTATGACCTGAAACCAGCCTATTTGAGCTTAGACATCAACGAAAACTTTTTGGTTGAAAATACTAAACATTCAAGATCAGTACTACAAAAGCTACGAGCTATGGGCGTATCCATCATTCTGGACGACTTTGGCACAGGATACTCTGCTATTAGTAATCTACAGAACTCACAAGTCGATGAAGTAAAAATCGACCGCAGTTTCATTCAAGATATTGAGACGCAAGAAGAACGTCTAAACGTTGTTAAAACAATTATTACACTTGCACAAAATATGAGCTTACGCGTGATTGCCGAAGGTGTTGAGTCAAAAGCACAGTTGCTTGCACTCCAAGGTCTCGGTTGTAACCATGCCCAAGGTTATGTCTTTTCAAAACCAAAAGATATTCACGGTATTGAAAAGTTGCTAGAAAGACAACGTGCCAAACGCGCTAAACTTGCTACACTTGCTAAACAGGGTCATGTTCAGCAGTCAGCCCAAAACAATCAAGCTCGACAAAACAATGCAACACAACAAGAACATAGAAGTACAACTGATACTGTCATAGAAGAAGTACAAATTCAGCACCCAGTTAATCAAACTATTATTCCTGAAATGGTAGCTACAGGCGCACCAAAAAACTTGCTTCTAGCCGATTCTGACTTACGCCAAACCATGTTTGATTAAT
>CALDTA010000184.1:0-2596 GCA_937924455.1 uncultured Deinococcales bacterium | reverse complement strand
ACACGATGATTTTCAAAAGTCCTTTCCCTGATGTTGATATTCCAGAAGTATCCCTACCCCAATTTATTCTTGAGCGAACTGCTGGTTTAGGTGATAAGCCTGCTTTGATTGATGGACCTACTGGCAGAACTATTACCTTTGAAGGCTTAGGTCAGGCAATTAAGCTAGTAGCAGCAAGTTTGCACCAACGAGGTTTTAAAAAAGGTGATGTCCTTGCTATTTGTAGCCCAAATGTGCCCGAATATGCGGTGGCGTTTCATGCAGTAGCGTTATTAGGTGGTATCGTCACAACTGCTAACCCTTTATATACTGCTGAAGAACTTACCCATCAATTTAAAGATGCGAATGCAATTTATCTAGTAACCATTCCTATGTTTATGGATAAGACACAGGAAGCAGCAAAAGCTTCAGATATAAAAGAGATTTTTGTATTTGGCGAAGCTGAAGGTGCAACACCTTTTGCTGACTTATTAAAAAGCGATGGTGTAGTGCCAGAGGTTGAGATTAATCCTAAAGAAGATATAGTCGTCTTACCCTATTCAAGTGGTACAACAGGCTTGCCTAAGGGCGTTATGCTCACGCATTACAACTTGGTTGCAAATATCTGTCAGTGTATAGGTGTTCCTTCAGATGGTGCAATTCTTGAAAATGATGTTTTGCTTGGTGTGCTGCCCTTTTATCACATCTATGGCATGGTCGTTATCATGAATTATGCTTTGGCTGAAAAAGCAACTATCGTGACGATGCCTCGTTTTGATTTAGAAGAGTTCTTGCAACTCATCGAAAAGCACAAGATAAGCTATGCACACCTAGTGCCACCAATTATTCTTGCTCTAGCAAAACACCCTATGATTGACCAGTATCCACCAAAGAGTTTGCGCTATGTGTTTTCTGGTGCTGCGCCGCTTGGTGGCGAAGTGGCGCAAGAGTGTCGTGATCGTTTAGCAAGTTTTGGTACTGATGTAACGGTTACCCAAGGTTACGGCATGACAGAGCTTAGCCCTGTAAGCCACATGAACCCTGACAAACCAGATGTGATTGATACCGCCTCGATTGGTCCAGCAATTCCAAATATCGAGTGTAAATTTGTTGACATAGAAACAGGCGAAGCCTTAGGCAAAAATGAAACAGGTGAATTGTGGGTGCGTGGACCTAACCGTATGGTTGGCTATCTGAATAATCCTGAAGCGACTGCGCACACCATTGATGACGAAGGTTGGTTGCATACAGGTGATGTTGGCTATGTAGATGACAAAGGCTATTTTTATATTGTCGACAGGGTAAAAGAGCTTATTAAATATAAAGGTTTCCAAGTTGCACCTGCTGAGCTTGAAGCGCTTCTTTTAACGCATCCTGCGATTGCAGACGCAGCGGTCATTCCAAGTCAGGATGATGAGGCTGGGGAAGTACCTAAAGGTTTTGTGGTGCTTAAGCCAAATCAAAGCTTGAGTGAAGATGATGTCTATGATTTTGTGGCTTCAAAAGTTGCACCACATAAGAAATTGCGTAAGTTAGAATTTGTTGAGAGTATTCCTAAATCACCGTCTGGGAAAATTCTTAGACGTATGTTAGTAGCGCAAGAACGTAACGCCTAGCGTAGGATAGGCTATGCCTATCTTACTTGAATAATAGCGTATAATACATTTGAGTGGTATTTTATAAGTGCATATATTCATGCTTCAAATACGTCAATTTCAAATGATGTTTTTGTGATTAGTGAGTAGTTTTAATTGTTGTTTGATATTTGTAGTTCCTGATTGATGGGCGCAGCCCATCCTACTGGGATGACTATCAATTATCAATCTCTAAAATTATCAGATTGCCTTTCAACAGGTACTTCTCGAATGACCTCTTTAACCACAACTTTTCTGCGACGCCTAAAAAGTAGACGAGACAGTAAACCTAAGATTAAAAACAGAATCGCAATACTGATAAGTGCGTAGATAAGAATATTTCTAAGTTGATACTTTGCCAAAAATAGATTGAAAGGTATATCACCTTGGATAAATGCAGGTAAGTCTCGATATAGGCTCAGAAGAGATGTATCTGAAGCAATAAAGTTGATAGCAGCAGCCTGATTATTTGCTTGGATGATGCCATTTTTGGTTTGTTCTCCCGCATATTTTTCAGCGATGTTTGGTTGTTGTGTCCAGACATTTAATAGCGCATTGCGTCCGTTAATATCTAAATTTGGAAAGTAATTTGCTAGTGTATTTAGCGTTGAAACATCATGTTGTTCAGCTAAGCTATTTAAATTTGCAACTGATACTTGAGTCATGATTGTGTCCATAGCAGTTTTATCTAACATGCTCAGTTTTGCGATACTTTGGTCGCTAGTGAGCAGTAAGCGGTCAAGTGTTTCTGGTGTAAAGTCTGTTGCTTGCTTTTGTTTATAAAGCTCTGAAGACACGACCTTATCAAAGTTAGGACCAACAATAGCTGCCCAGTTGAGCACCGTTAGCGGTGAGCCTGTGGCAGATAGCATTTCTAGACTACTAGGCGGTAATTGTACAAGGTCAAAGAGGTTATTATTTTGCAAGTTTTCTAAGATACCCTGATTACCCAAGACACTGTGTAACCCTGCAAGCTGTTGAAA
>CALDTA010000183.1:0-6145 GCA_937924455.1 uncultured Deinococcales bacterium | reverse complement strand
TTAGTAACCAAATACAGAAGAACACCCGCAGGGAATCTGAAGAGGATAAATGCAAAAACAAGGTTCATGATAAGTTGCTGCTGCAAGCTTTGAGGATTACCTTTAGCCATCAACAAGCTCTGCCCCACCATAATCAATACGTAAAGTATTGGCAGCAAGTAAATCGGGTCAGCAAGACCAAGGTCAGGAATCCACAGGAAACCTTCTGCAAACTCAAAATTAGCAAATATTCGCCAAAAAACAATGAACAGTGGCATCTGTAAAATCATCGGCAAACAGCCACCTGCAGGATTTACACCTGCTTCTTTGTAAAGCTTCATGGTCTCTTCAGTTAGCTTTTGGCGATCCTTTTTATGCTTCTCTTGTAGCTTCTTAAGTTTTGGCTGTAGTGCTTGCATACCAACCATAGACCTAGTTTGTGTCGTAATCAAAGGCCAAATCAAAATTCTAAAAAGCAATGTAAGCGCAATAATTGATAAACCCCAGTTAGGAATAAATCTATGGATGGTCTCCAGTAAGTTGATGACCATCAACGATAAGCGACCAAAAATATTCGGTTTGAAAAGCTGTGGTAATTCGTGCAAACCAGCTTGGTAAAGACGAATCAGTTCGTTCTGACCTGTATAAACGCCTAAATCAATCTTGTTATTGGTAGCAAGGTCAGTAGACATTGCAATTCGTCTATTCGCTAGCACCATTGCTTCAAGTCCTTCAAGCTGAGACGAATCGCCATTTGGGGTCATAATAATAGCTTGTCCACGTACAGGACCTGTCTGGAAAGACACATAAGACGGGTTAGCAACTGCTTGGTCTTGTAATGGGTTCTCACTAGCATTACTGCCTTGACCTATACGAATAATCGGGCTGTTTTCACGTGTGATTCCCGGAAAAACTACTGAAGCTTTGCCAGTACCATCAATCTCATAGCTGATACCAATGATATTGGAGGTATCCTTCAAGGTGACAACTTTTTTGACCGCATTAGCGCCAGCATTAAAGGTGAATGTGCCTATCCATGTTTCTTTATCCATCAGTTGCCATGAACCTGTCACATTTTCTGGTTTGAAGTATTCACCATCAATGAGCACAGCACCACCAGGGTTTACTGAACCAATGGGAATAACATTAGGACCACGATTGATACCATATTTGCCACGGTTATCTTGACCTTTTTGTTGTTTAGCATAAACAGCTACGATTTCACCAGCTTGGTTAAAAAAGCTATCTTTATCTTTACCTGCTATTAGGGTTAATTTTTCATCGGCAAGACCACACCAAAAAGATGCTGCTGCTGGCGCATTACACATTTCTGTGATTTTGTCTTGATCTGTAAAATCGGAACGGTAAAAGTCTTGCGTTTCATCAAAGACAACACGTGCGTGAGTCGAGCTTAACAACATGAATATGCTTAGCAATAACACTAGACGCAGTAAAACTAAGCGCAACATGGCTTTTGAAACAAATCTCATCATAATCCTTATTTAGGCACGTTTCTCTGGTTCAGGAATAGGGTTTTGGGGAACCGGATCTAAACCGCCTGGGTGCCATGGGTGGCAGCGCAAAACACGTTTGAGTGCAAGACTGCTTCCTTTAAAAATTCCATAGGTCTTAACTGCTTCTATAGCATAAAGACTACAGGTGGGGTGAAAACGGCAAGTGGCAGGTGTAAAGGGGGTTACGAAACGTCTGTAAAAGTAAAGTGGTGCAAGCACAACACGCTGTAGCAAAGATAACTGAGTAATTGAATCATTATAGTCACTAGACTGTGAGCCTCTAAGCTGTGAATCACTAGACTGTGAATCACTAGGCTGTGAACTATGCTGTGAATTACTAGTCTCAGTTAGAGCTACTTTAATTGTACTTAGGTGCTTTATAGTAAATTCCCTTTTTTCATAGCTGCGTAGACGTTTTGTTTAAGTACCTCAAAATCAGCATCGGCTGCTGATGGTCTTGCAATAATCACTATATCTAGTGACCGTTGTGGTAATTGGTATTGTTTGACAAGCTGTACCAATCCTTCTTTAATTCGCCTGCGGACTTTATTTCGCACAACGGCATTGCCAACCTTTTTACTTACAACAATGCCTACAAAAAGAACGGTTCGTTTTGCTTCTACCGCCTGTTTTGTAGGCTCATGCTTTTTATAGGTTTTTTGTGCACTTTTTTGTGGCAAATGTGGCATTGAGCGTAAACTCAAATGCTTTACGTTTACCGATTTAGCACGCTTTAAACGTCTAAAGGCACGATCACCTTTTAACGAATATATTACAGAAGCTTTGTCAGTAGTCTGCTCAGATTCTGTATTCGATTTAGTACTTGCCTTACGGTCTTTCGTCAGAGACACTCAGCTGTGTGCGACCTTTAGCACGACGACGCTTAAGCACACGACGACCTGCAGAGGTACTCATACGCTCACGAAAACCGTGTGTTTTTGCACGCTTACGGGTATTTGGTTGATAGGTGCGTTTCATGATTCTCCTTCAATAAAAGTTACTTGAATATATTTGAATAAAATAAGTTAGCCTAGCGCTTAACTACACTAATTCAGCTTGGAAACTATAGCATGGAAAGCAATCCAAACTCTAGGGGCAACGGGCGCTGCATTTTGCAGAATGACCACATTCTACTTGTAAAAAAGTCTCAAAAATAAGTGGGAATAAGTGGAAATAAGTAGCAATAAGCACACTTTGGCGGTTTTTTCACAAAGCTCAAGGCACGTACACTTTTAACATCTAACTTGCAGGTGATCCCAGAGGCAGCTTACGTCAGTACTTTTCACCTCCAGTATTTCCTTTAAGAGACAAGATAACTCAGGAAAGCTAGAATTACCTCATCCATAAGTAGCAAAGCGAATGCCCTACAAACTTTTTTGACGAGCTTTTTTGACAGTCTGATAAAGCAAGGCAATACTTCCAACAATTGTGACCAGTGCAAACGCAAACCACTGAAGTGCATAATCTATATGTGGTCCATTTGAAAGTTCGGGAATAGGTGCTGGCACTGGATATTCGCTAGTTTGAGCTGGTATTTGACTTTTTAGGCGGATATAGGCAGGCTCGAGCCTGTAATCAGGCATCTGCTGAGCCAACCTCTCAACATCTACCCAAAAAACCTTCTCAAGAACACCTTCAGCAGGATCTTTTGCACCAACTCTACCTGTAGGTGGATCATGTTCAGCTAAAAGCATCCCTTGGATGCGAACATCACCTTCAGGCGCATTAGCAAGACTCAACTGCCCTATCTGCTCTAATTCAAAGGCAACCCAACCTCTGTCAATCAAAATTGCTTTTCCATCTGCATATATCAGTGGCGTAATTACATGATAGCCAGGACGACCTTGGTACTCACGATTACGTACAAGCAACTCTTTAGAGACATCGTATTGTCCTCTAATCGACACTGCCCGATAAGCAGCAGCATTCTCAGCACCGACATCAGCACCCAATTCAAAGGTTGATTTGAGTTCCTCAAAAGTCAAAGCCTCATTGACAATTCTACTTGCAATAACACTGTTATAAGCAACCTTCTCTGAGTGTCTACGCAGTTGCCAAAGTCCAAGATTGATAAACAGTGTAGTGACTGAAAGAACAAGAAGTATAAAAAACAACCACTGCCATTTAAACAGTGGTTGTAAAAGTTTAAGTTTGTTGTTCATGTTTTAAAGAAGAAAGCTTCTATCAATAATCATTACTAAATAAAGCAATGCAAGGTAAGACATAGAATACTTATAAACACTCAGTGCTGTTGGTCTATCAATAACCTGACCACTACGCACATGTAAGTAGAGTTTAACCACTCTATAAACTAAGAAAATGTTGAGTAGAAGTGCAGCAGCAAAATACACAATTGTAAATTCATTCATGGCAAAAGGAATCAAAGTAAGTGCCATAGTCAAAATAGCGTACATGACCATCTGCAAGACAGTCGCTTTTTCACCAATGACCAGTGGCGCCATCGGAACACCAACGGCTGCGTAGTCATCCTTAATCATAAGTGCAAGCGCCCAGAAGTGTACTGGCGTCCATACAAAAATAACCGCAAAAAGTAACCAAGCCATGATGCTCAGGTCGCCCGTAACAGCAGCCCAACCCACAAGCGGAGGAATAGCGCCAGCAGCACCACCGATAACGATATTCTGCCAAGTACTGCGCTTGAGCCACATAGTATAGATAATGACGTAAAACGCAATACCAGCCCATGAAAGTAGGGCAGCTAATAGGTTTGAAGTTGCTGCGATAATTACAAAAGATAAAATGGTTAGCGTGATAGCAAAGATAAGCGCATTGCGTGTTGATATAACAGACGTAACCGTTGGACGTTTAGCCGTACGCTTCATTTTTACATCAATATCACGGTCGTAAATCATGTTAAAAACACCAGCAGCACCTGGCGACATATAGCCACCAATTAACATACCGATGAGTGGAATCCAACCTGGGAAGCCTTTTGCAGCAATGAACATTGCGCCTATGCAAGTAAAGAGTAACAAGCTGATAACTTTGGGTTTGGTCAGCGTGAGGTAATCACGAATAGTTGCTCTTTCTGTAGAGGTGGTTTGCATATTTGTTATTTGGCTCATGCTTGACTTCTTTCTGTATTCATAGCTAGCTTTTTGAACTGCCTTAGTTCTTTAGTGGATGCTTCTCCACCTAAAGTAAAGGCGACTAAAACACTTAATAATCCGAAGGCTACTACAGCCATGCCCAAATGCAGCAGTTGCAAAACAATCGGGGCGAGTAATGCTAGATTAAGCGTTCCAATCAAAAGTTGAAAGATATATACGCCTAATAGTGTCTGTGCAACACGTTTGGCATCTTCTACTGGTTTCATCATCCACGTTAGTCCAAGGCTAATAAATAGGTAAATGCCAACAAAAATTGCAATGAGTGGATGTAAGATGCGTAGACGAATGAGTGGGTGAGATTCAGGATTGAAGTCTGCTGCTAAGCCTTCTCTCAAACTTTCAGATGGAAACATAGTATTGCCCATAGCAGCAATTCCACCTGAGAACATTAGGAAGAGCATCCCTAGTAAGCCCAAGCCAAGGACAGTCGATAGTAATGGTTGCTTTGCAATTTGTAATGGCCAAAGACTCAATATAGGTTGCTCATGAGTGCTATTTTTTCTACCAGAATACAAAACTGCCAAAGCTAGTGCGCCAACAAGCAATAGAGAATTTACGAGGTGAAAGGAAACGAGCAAACCTCTTGCAGTACTGATGTTATCGCCAGTAAGTCCAAAGAGTACTGTGCCTGCACCTATGAGTGCTTCGATAATTAAAAAGATAAATGATGTTGTTGCAAATACAAAAAAGCCCGACTTTTCTTTTCTGCTGCGTATAGCGACAATAAGCATGATAAGCCCACAAATGAGTGCGCCAAGTGAGAGGAGTCGATGTGAGAATTCGATTGCACTCTCGACACTGTGAGCCATGGGAACAACTTCACCATTGCAAGTAGGCCAGTGGCGACCGCAGCCAGCACCAGAACCAGTGGCTCTAACAACTGCGCCTTGTAAAATAACAATGACATTTACAACTAAAGTTAACCAAGCGATTTGAACTGCTTTAAGTGATAGATTTGGCACGCAAAGAACTCTCCATATCGAGAAAAGGAATAACTCACTACAAAAGATGATAAATATTCGTTGCTAGATTTGCTGTAACACATACTTAAATTTGTACAACCCTGATTTTTACAACCGTAATTTTTACAACCGTGATTTTTACAACCGTGATTTACATACCTCTATTTTGCATACCCCTATAGAGAATCACAACATTCTTAAACATAGTAAGTATAAACACAGATAGTAAGTTTAAACACCGTAAGTATAAGAGGGCACTTGCCAACAATTGTCCTCTAACATCCTCCCAAATAAAATTCATAACTTTTACTCAACACTATATACAACATACAACTGCTGTTGCACACGAAGGTGCTTTGTGATTCAAAAACAACACTTATCTATTCTTTATTCATGAGGGAAACGTTGGCGACACCATTAAATAAACATTAGAGAAAGATTTCCATTTTGGGAATATTTGTGCTAAAATGCGAGAGTTCAAGTTCTCATTGCAGCAAATTTGCAATTTTCGGCAGCAAAATCGGGGCAGCAAGGGGAGCATCAAGACAATATTGTAAAT
>CALDTA010000182.1:0-6319 GCA_937924455.1 uncultured Deinococcales bacterium | reverse complement strand
TATGACATTTATGATTCACTTCGGTATTATTCACAATACAGCAAGTCTCAGAGTATTTTGTATCTCAGTTCATGAACAAATTATTCAATATGGGCACGTCCTAAATTAAAACTATATTGCGATAAGCTTTAACGTTTTACTAAAGACCAGTCCCAAAGAAGATGCAGAGTAATCAACTTAAATCTATTTTTAGAAAGTGCAGACTTGTTTTGGGGCAGGTCCATCATACTCAGCTAAGAGTTTAAAACCTCTTTAGGCTATCGTTAAAGCACTCTATAGTGAATGCTAAGTTTCACTAAAAGATTCGTTAACACATTCTTTACAGCAGACTTCAAATAACACTTTCTAACTCTAAAATAAGTGTCCATATGTAAAGATGCCAAAACATAAGCACTCATATTTTAAAATTTTGGATAATGAAACAACCTTTGCTAATACCTAATGATAACGAATTAACCTAATATCTAAGCCTAAAAACATAATGATATTTATAATTATTGCCTAACTTAAAAATGCTTTTTCCATTCACAAACAATCCATCAACTTTTCAGTAATGATTTGCTATTAGAAATATACGCTGCACCCCTTAAACTCTAATTTGTCTTGGTTGGGGGTTAAGGAGCGCAATACAATGAAACATAGGTTATATATGGGAGTCCTACTGCTCTTGCTGTCTATTTTTAGCACAGCAGTTGCACAGCAGACTTACCAAGCTATCGTTGTTGGCGACCAACTTAGTTGGGAAAGCAACAACCTTAGTATGACCCTGCTTGTTACAGAACAAGCAGATGTGACAGTAAGCATGTATTCGCCAGGATTTGACCCCGACGACTACCGTGCAGAGCTTAACGGCGGCATGGAACTAGGAGATGAACGTTACGACGAAGGTATGGGAACCTTACGTTCAGAGTTCAGTCTACTCCAAGGGAATCAAATTTTAGCGAGTAAATCATATGGCGTTGAAGCACACCGCAATGACATCTTGTACCAAGGTGTTCTTGCACCAGGGGAATACGTGCTTCAATCAAGCTTTTTTGGAAAGGCAAAAAATGCCTTTAATTATAGCATCGGTGCAAACCCGCAACGTGCGATAAGTCTATTTATAGAACCTTATCAAGCGGTTGTTAATCCAGCACACTCAAACTACAACGTTAAACGTGGTGATTGGCAAACGCCATTTCGCATGACAAACAACACGGGTGAAGCGATGCGTATCGGCATTTTTGATGGCGATGGCAGTTTTGAGCTAGATTTCCGTTTAGGAAAACCGGACGGTAATTGGGAAAACCAACCGGTATCTGGCGATTTACAGTGGATGGACTATTCACTAGCACAACAGGGGAATTACGAGTTTAACTTTAAGGTGCCTGAGGGGGCTTATCAGTACACGAATACAATCGCTATGCGATCTGACTGTCGTTTACAGGTAGAAGCAAACAGCTTCTCTTGTGTTCGTCCAGCAGCATTTAGTATTGATAAAACTGTAACACCAACACAAGCTATGGCAGGGGAAAGTGTTCGCTATAGTATGCGTGTTAGCAATATCGGCGGTACGTGGGGAACAGTGCGTGTAGATGACATTCTACCGCAAGGGTTATTAGGGAGTAACTTACAAGAAACACTCAGTCTACATCCAGGTCAATCACAAGAGCTAAGCTTATTAGCAACGGTTGATGCAAGTGCACCTGAGTATCTTGTCAACACAGCTACATTAAGTTCTACAAGTGGAACGTCTTCAGCGAGTGCAGCACTATCTATTACTAGACCTGCTGCTACACCTGCTACACCAGCACCTGAAGTTGTTTATGTTGAAGTACCAGCAGAGCCAGAAATCGTTTATGTAGAGAGACCTGTCGAAGTACCAGTTCAAGTGCCAGGTGAAACTGTTTATGTAGAAGTACCAGTTCAAGTACCAGGTGAAACTGTCTATATTGAAGTTGAAAAACCTGTGTATATTCAATCACCAGCACCACCTGCACCAGCGCCAGAAATCGTTTATGTAGAGGTTGAAAAACCTGTATACATCGAAACGCCTGGTGAGACTGTTTACATTGAAGTACCAGCTGAGCAAGTTGTTGTTACTAAAACAGAATACGTCAATGTAGAAATTCCAGTTATTGAGTATGTGGAAGTTCCTGTGCCATCTGAGCCAATTACACAAATTGTCTATAGAGATGCACCAACACCACCTACGCCACCTGCAGCGCCTGCTGAGTTTACGCTTACTAAGAGTGTGGACAAGTCAGTTGCACAAGTTGGTGACGCAGTAAGCTTTGAAATGGTTGTAACCAACATCGGTGGTACTGCTGGAGAATACTCTTTTAGAGATATTCTGCCAACAGGCTTAAACAAAGTAAATGATATTCTCGATACGAACACACTTGCTCCAGGTAAGAGCAAGCGTTACAGACTCTTCACAGAGATTAATAATCAAGCACCAGAAGTTATTGAGAACTGTGCTGTCCTAGGCAGTAACGTAGCTAGCAACATCACAGCTTGTGCAAGCATTGTTGTAAAGAGACCTGTACAAACTGTGCAAATGATGCTCCTTAAAGAAGCATCTCCAGCAGCTGTAACTGCTGGTGACGTTGTTAACTTTACACTCACTGCGAAAAACATGAGTGCTCAAGCAGAAGAGTTTATGCTTGAAGATAAATTACCAGACTATCTAGAGGGTATGGATTTTGCAGAAAGCTTTATGCTTGCTGCAGGTGAAACTAGAAGTTTCCGAATTAGTGCAAGAGTTGCAAGCAATGCTCCAGAAGTTATTGTTAATGCAGCAACACTAAGCAGTGGTGGACACAGTGCAACAGCTACAGCACCAGTGTATGTCTTTGCACCTCCACCACCTCCTCCTCCGCCGCCAGCACCAACACCAGAAGTGATAACACCGCCACCTGCTCCTGCAAGCTTTAGCATTGCTAAGATTGCGGTTCAGAACACAGTGCAGGTTGGTCATAACGTAGACTTCATTATTGGTGTTCAAAACACAGGTGCGTCAGCAGGCACAGTCAATCTAAGTGACATGCTACCTGCAGGTCTTGACGGTGCAGACTTATCTACACAAGTAACACTTATGCCAAACGAGCAACGCAACTTCCCGATTACTGCTTCAGTACGTGAAGATGCACCAGATGTCATTGTGAATACAGCTTGTATAAGCGGTGTAAATGGTGAACAGTGTGCGATGGCACAAGTAAATGTTGTTAGACCAGTTGTTCGTCCTGACTTTAGTCAGCTTCGTTTCTCAGAAATTATCTTGAACTACGGTACTGAAGCTATCACTAATGTGCTTGCAGCAAGTGTATTGGTGAGCCACATGCCACCAACAGGCTCGAGCTATACACCAGGCAGTAGCTTCTTCAATGGTAATCCTATAGCCGACCCAGTCATTGACGACGTAGGTCGTTTGCTATGGCTAGTTGACAACACTAAAGGTCAAGTGAGCTACGGTGTTAAGCACGAAGGTAGCCTACCGCCAGTTGCGGAACCAAGCGTTACGCTTCGTACAGCAGACCGTGAAATCAGACTACTTGGTGACATATCATTCGATATCCTTGACCAGCTAGGTCTTACACAAGAAGCAATGATGCCAACAAAGTACGTTGGAGACGTTGCCATAGTTCCTTACCAAATCAATGTTGGTAACCGTTCACACGTTGATTTAGGTATCATCCTGCCAGCAGATGTAAGCATGGAGCATGACTACATCACGATTGGTGCGAACCTAGACTTCGTTGATCCAGATGCAGAACCACTTATCTCTGGTTATCAAATTGCGCTAGACGAATACGGCGAGGCAAGAATCCGTTTCGAACCTCAAACAACTGTTAAAGAACTCGACCTTGAGATTGCTTACGGTGAAGTCTTAAGAACAACAAGCCTAACCTTACTCGGTGCTGAAAGTGCGTTCTATCACTACCATGTAAGCGTAACTGCACGTCTTCTTGGTGATGACATTGCAGCAAACGGCTTCGGTCAAGGCTATGCTGAGATTCCATTTGCAGGTGGCACATTCCAAGCTGCGCTTGATGTAGGTGCAAACTATGCAAAAGATGACACAGACGCTTACGGCTTCAACATAGATACAGACCGTGGTCTTGTAAACAGACAAACACCAATCGAGCGCTTCCAGCTCACAGGTAGTGGTCAAGAAGCTCAAGGTACACTTCGCTCTGACGACGGTATCGCAGCTCGCTACGACAGCGAAGCAGTGAGCATCGGCTACTATGGTGGCGGCACAAACATTCCTGGTCTGAAAGCTGGTCCAGATATGACTGCTGCTCGTATCCAAACACACGGTGACTTCAAAGTATCTGGCTTTGCAGCCTTGGTTGCAGACAGTGCAAGAAGCCTCACCTTTGATAAAGAAGGTAAAGACGGCAATGGTCGCTTGGACGGTACAAGAACTTACCTCATCGGTGAGCCAGTATCTCGCTCAAGTGAACGTGTCACAATCACAAGCGTTACAGGTGAAACTGTACTAACTCGTTTTGAAGACTATACGCTTGACTACCAAACAGGCTTGCTAACACTAGCAAAACCACTTTGGTACGTTGACGAAAACTACAACCCAATCACCATGCGTGTTGACTATGCACCAGCAAATGCTGCTCGCGATAAAGTAGCTTACGGTGCAGGTGTCGCCTATAACACAGGCAACTTCCGCTTCGGTGTAGGTGCAATGGACTTACAAGGTCCAGACGGTCTAGAAGTAGGCGCAGCAGCAACGTACGAGGCAGACACCTTTGGTGTAAACCTTGCGTACAACGCAAAAGTTGCTGAAGAAGGTCTCACTGATAGCACTTATAGCATCAACACTTGGGGTAACGGTGACTTCAATCCATTCGAGGCTCGAGCCGAGATGACCTTCACAGACAAAGGTCTGCAAGGTAAAGGTCGTGTAGGCTATAGCATCTTCGATACAGGCACGATTGCTCTAGAGCATCAAGGTAGTCAAGACAACCACGGTGTTGTTAGCAACCGTACTGATGCACTCTACGAGCAGCGATTTGGCAACTTCGGTCTTGGCGCAGGTCTTGGTTATGGCTGGGAACAGCAAGTGTTAAACGGTATCATCCGTGGTTTATATGAGACAGATCACCTCAATATAAACGTGACACATGCTCAACCATTCCAGTCTGATACTAACGCAACCACAAGCCTAGATAGTAACTTCAGAATCGACGAAAACCTATCTCTAAATACTGGCTTACAGTACGAGTGGGGTAATGAGTTGCAAGGTGTTGTAGGTCTTGACCAGCGTCTTGGCGATGCTAACTTAAGTGTTGACTATCAGCTACCAACTGCAAGTGGTGATGGTAACCGTGCTCGCTTCGGTGTAGACGTACCACTACCAATCACAAAGAACTTAGATCTTGACCTCTCAGCAGGTTACGACTACAAGTTTGGTGTTGGTCAACAGCAACTAACTATAGGTACAGGTCTTCGCTATCACAACGACGACTTCAATGCGACTATCGGTGGGGAAGTTGCTATACCTAACGAAGGCGATACGAAGTTTAGCATCCGTACAGGTGCAACAGGTCAGCTTGGTCGTGACCAAACCATCTCTGCAGATGTGAACTATCAAGTTATGCCAAACCTAACAGGTCGTGCAAGCTTGTCATACGCTCTGAAGATGCAGCGCTTAACGCTACTGACGTACCACACGCTAACCAACAGTGAAGACGAGAACATCCTTAAAGGTGAATTTTCTCCAACCTTCCACTGGGCAGATAGCCTACAGCTACGTCCAAGCTTTGCTTACCGCAAGGACTTCGATGACCCAGATGCAGATACCTACCAAATCAGTCTTGGTGGAACCTATCTCTTCGGTCTAGATGTCGGTTCATGGGATCCAACACTTGGTCTAGGTGGCTACGGTCACTACATCTGGCAACCTGGTACAGGTCAGGAGTCATTTGGTGCAAGTCTTGAACTCATGGCTAAAGTGCTTGACCCACTATGGTTGACAATTGGCTACACCTATACTGATCTTCCAGGTGTTACAACTATCACAGAAGGCGGATTGTACTTCGGTATCAGCCTTCACAACGGTGGTCAGTTCTAAGGCTCAAAGTATTATAGACAGTAAATAATGAGTTAGAAAGTTTGAGGCGCAGGGTAATTCCTGCGCCTCTTTTTTTGGGTTCTTTCGCCAATTAAGGGGTTCACACACAAAAAGCAATAACCCTAAGCCTAAAATGCTCATGTTTAGACAAACCAAAAGTAATGCGTTTCAGGAGACGAATCTTACTATTCATACCTTCAACAAAGCCACTGGTCACACGATGCTGAAAAAAGTTGAGGATTTCTG
>CALDTA010000181.1:0-2679 GCA_937924455.1 uncultured Deinococcales bacterium | reverse complement strand
ACAACTGCCAAAGCAATAAGAAGACCACGCATGGGGAATTTAGCCATGCTTTAGTGTAGCCTTTTTTAACAAGCTAAGTCTGTAGATTCATCTCATATTTCAGAACACAAAATCTAATTCAGTCAAACAATCACTTTAGGTCCTAGTAACACTGTTAGCTAAACTCAAAAGAAGTTCAAAAGAAGTTCAAAAGCCCTGAATAACCATCATATAAACAGGCATACCTATCGTAATATTAAAGGGGAAAGTAACAGCTAGTGCCATAGGTATATACAATCCTTCACTTGCCTTAGGTACTGCCAATTTCATAGCAGCTGGAACAGCAATATACGAAGCACTCGCAGCAAGTATCGCAAACAAAAAACGATTCCCAACACTATCAGTAATAGCTTGACTAACAAGTGCAACAAGAACACCGTTGAAGAGTGGTATTAAAATTGCAAACAAAAGTGTAAACCAGCCATTTTTAAAAAAGGATGCTAGTTTCTTACCACTAACAATTCCCATATCAAGTAAGAAAACTGCTAGGAATCCATTAAAAATATCTGTAGTGAAGGGTTGAATCCCTTTAGCCTGCTCATCGCTTGCCAAAAAACCAATAATAAGACTACCTGTAATCAGCAAAACACTACCGTTGGTAAGTGCATGGTGAATCACTTGTTTCATAGGTACGGTGTCCGCATCTTGTGACACAGCTTCTTGATTAGTTCCAGCTTTAGAAAAAAGCGATATCAGCAAAAGAGCAACGATAATTGACGGAGCTTCCATCAGTGCCATCACTGCAATCATGTGACCGCCAAAGCTTATGCCTTGTAAATCTAAAAAAGCTATAGCGGTAATAAAGGTAACCGCACTAATCGAACCGTAGGCTGCGGCAATCGCACCAGAGTTCTGCACATCAAGCCTTTGCCTCAATATAAAAAAGCTATAGATTGGAACAACCGAAGCCAACAAAATTCCAAAAACCAGTGACCACAAAATTTCAAAGTCAAAAGCGCTGTGAGACAATTCCTGTCCACCTTTAAAACCAATGGCAAACAAAAGGTAAAGAGAAATAAATTTAGAGGAACTTTCTGGAATAGCTAAATCACTTTTTAATCTGACAGCTATTAGTCCAAGAAAGAAAAACAATAATGCAGGATTCGTGAGGTTTGCTAGAAGAAGGTCTATATTCATAGTTTTAGAAGGTTATTGCTAAAAAATCGGGAAAATCAGGGTTGACTATTTTGAAAGGTGACACTAGGTACCATTTTGCCTATTCTGATACCTGCCAAAACACACAAAGCAGCAATGTAACACATGCTCTTCCATTCGCCAAGAGCATCCACACCAAAAGCACTTCTAGCTGTTGCTTGCTAGACTAGCACTTCACATAAAAAATGACCCACATAGTTATGGGTCAGTGTCATCTCAAAATTATTGCTAAAGGTTTTATGCCATTTGAAGCGGTACAGCATCAACTTCGTAACCTACACGGTTAGCATATAGTGTGTGCGGTGTAGCAGTTTCTACAACCACTTTATAAAGACCAATACCATCAATTTGTTCTTTTGGAATCAAAGTTGTGTGATTTTGATCTGTGTGTCCTGCTGCATAGTCACTATCTGGATTGATATCTTTAATCAGCACTTGCATCTCTTGACCAACCCAACGCTGATTCTTTTGGTGTGACCAACGCTTTTGCGTTTCGATCAAACGACCCATACGCTCAGCTTTAACTTCTCTTGGCATATCGTCAAAGTGTTTGTATGACGGTGTACCAGGGCGAGCTGAGTACATAAACATATAAGCTTGGTCGTAACCAACTTCATCGTAAAGTGACAGCGTAGCTTCGAAGTCTTCTTCGGTCTCTCCTGGAAAACCTACGATGATGTCTGTTGATAGGACAATGTCAGGAATCTTCGCTTTAATTTCGTGGATGATATCCATATAGCGTTCACGCTTGTATTCTCTTGCCATGCGACGTAATACACGGTCACTACCTGACTGTACTGGTAAGTGGATGTAGTTACAGATATTTTCAGTTTCTGCCATTGCGTCGATAATGTCTGAAGTAAAGTTCATAGGGTGGCTGGTCGTGTACTTCACACGAGGTATGCCTGTTGCTGCTACTTTTCTCAGTAAGTTTGCAAATGATGGAATGTCATCTCGGTCTAGACCATAGCTATTAACATTTTGACCTAAGAGATAGATTTCTTTTACATCATTTTTACGCATTTCTTCAGCTTCGTGCATGATAGATTCAACTGAACGGCTTACTTCGGGACCACGTGTTTCTGGCACGATGCAGTAAGTACAGTTGTGGTTACAACCACGCATGATTGTTAGAAAGCTTGTTACACCATTGGTTGGGGCAGGCGTTAAGTAATCATGCAAGTCTTCTCGGAAGTCCAAGCTGGTATATCTTTTTTCGCCATCTTCGATTGCGTCGATTGCTGGCAAGATATTAGTAATAGCACCAGGACCAATCAGGATGTCTACACCAAATTTTTTGGCGATGTCTTGACCTTCTTCGAGTTGTGCTAGGCAACCCATGAGCCCAACGGTTAAATCTCTGCCATTGCGTTTTTCTTTGCGGAATTCACCAAGCAAAGTAACTACTTTTTCGACAGGTTTACCACGCACAGCGCAAGTGTTTAGCAAAATTAGATTTGCATCACTTGGGCTATCTACTAGCTG
>CALDTA010000180.1:0-2882 GCA_937924455.1 uncultured Deinococcales bacterium | reverse complement strand
CTTGATACTAAACCGTCTGGTTGGTATAGTAAATCTAGCATAGAAATCTGCTAACTAACAAGCCATACCCACTATGACTACCTATCCTAAAGCTAAAACCCAACCTAGAGCGAAAGCAACCCAAGAACGTATCTTCAAAGCTTGTCAAAGCATTTTACTTGAGCAAGGTTCTAAAGGTTTAACCCTAGATGCCGTTGCTGAAAAAGCTAAGTTGAGTAAGGGTGGCTTGTTGTATCACTTTCCCAATAAGGAAACCTTAGTAAAAGAACTCTTTCAACACGTTATGAGTTCTTTTGATACTGAGATAAATCGACTTGCAAAAAAATATGATGGGCAAAAAGGTAGTTGGTTAAAGGCCTATGCACAAGGCTCAATGAAACAAGCCTTAAATCCTGAAATCTCTAAACTGATGGCTAGCCTCTTTGCTTCAGTTGATGATTTTCCTTGGATACACAGTTATATGCAAGAGAAATATAGTGATTGGCAACATAAAGTTGAAGGTTCTGGTATAGATCCTATCATTGCCACACTTTTTCGTTTAACGATTGATGGATTATGGTTTACTGAAATATATCAGTATGCACCACCTAGCAAGAAACGACGCAAAGACATCCTCAAGGTACTCGAACAACTTATCAAAAATGCCTAACTAAGTATATAAGTAACTAAATAAGTAGCTAGTTACTGGTCACTGTACTCGCAGTTCATATTCAAAGAAAAACTGCTGATTTTTTCCACGATGTGTTGCTTGTTTAGGACTAGTTACACGCACTTGAAACTTGTGTGTGCCTCTACTGGCAGCGTTGCCTGATATAACACCAGTTCGACTATTTAGACGTAATCCGTTTGGCAATCGCCCTGATGATACAACCCATGTATATGGCTCGCTAGCACCCCAAGCCGTAAGCTGAACATCGTAGGGTTGTCCCCGCTCAGCATCAGGCAAGTCAAAGGTAGTAATTGCTAAACCTCTTTGTTGCGTGAGCAATGAACGCATATCATCAATTACATTTAGATAGTCCCCTGAAGCTATTAAGTTTTCTTGCTCAAAAGGATCTTCCTTTAAATTATAAAGCTCATTGATATCATCAGCAGTCTCTACATATTTCCAATCTTTGGAACGAATGCCTGACCACACGCCTTGTGTATCGTAGCGCCAATCTAAATAACCATAAGCTTCAATGAGAATATGCTCACGCCATGATTCCAGTACTTCATTTTCAGATACTTGCTGCTGCAAGGCTGGAACTAAACTCAACCCATCTGTCTCTTTATCTATACCTACAAGATCATAAACTGTTGTTGCTAAATCAATATTCACTGCGGTGAGTAAGTCACTCGTTCCCACTTGCCCATCTGGCATACGCACTACAAAAGGTACACGTATAGATTCTTCATAAGCCATACCTTTATCACAAGGTAAGCCATGCTCACCAAAAGTCAAACCATTATCAGATGTCAATATAAAGATAGTGCGGTCTAACTCACCAGCCGACGCTACGCTTTGCCAAACATCTTCCATCATCCTGTCTACACCTTGCAACGATTGTATGTGATCACGGCGAACCTTTGTTGCACATTGACCATAGTCACGGTGAGCAGCTTGCACCCAATTTGGTTTATCAGTCAAATCCTGCTCATTGAATGCCCTACCAGAATAGTTGAAATCTAAATACTTGCTTGTATCAATAGCTTCAGGTGTTGCAGGTGGGTGAGGTGCATAGGTACTTATATATAAGAAAAATGGATCTCTTGCAGAAGCAAAGACATCAATAAATTCTGTTGCCTTGTCTCGGTGATAACTCACTAGATGCTGCTGTACTGAACGAGTAATCCTGCCACGAGTAGCCTTGTTGCTACTACTCCCAATGGTAATATCTTTAAGATTAAACCAATCCGCTATCTGCCCGCCTTCGTTATTGGCAACAAAGGACGTCCAACCAGGTGGCACAAAACCAGGCGTGTAGCCGTGTAAATATTTACCAATAAAGCCAGTGTTGTAGCCTAGCTGTTGCAAATGCAATGGCATAGTATCTTGCTCATTAAAATTATTTCTTGAACCATTAGGTAAAGGATTAGTCAAAACCCCTGTATTGTGTCCATGAAAGCCTGAAAGTAGACTTGCTCTAGCTGGGCAACACACAGGAATCGTTATAAACGACTCTGTGAAATTTAAACTTTGTGGCAAGAATGTATCTCGTACAAATGGCATGTATTGCAAGGTGTCAAAATGTTGATCGTCAGTTAATAGAACAACGATGTTGTAACTTTCCTGAACAACAAAGTCAAAGTCTTCTACTAAGGTACGTCCAAATTCATCTTTGATTTCTGCTTTAAAGTCATAGCTTCCCGTACGCTGAGGGGTAAACGACACACGCCAAGCATTTTCATCTACAAATATTTGCGATACACCTACACCTCGGTAAAATAATGAATCTGAGCTTGCTACTAAAGTATCTGACTCATAGAGGTGAATGACTGATATTTTCCCAAGCGTTGGATGTTGTTTGCCTATACATGAGGCTCGAGCCCGATAAAGCTCTTCCGTCAACTCACCACACTTAACTTCCGCTGTTTGACTTTCACAAGCGCTTAAAAAAATTGCTACACAAAAAAAACTTAGGACACTTAGGACATAGAAAATCTTTTTATATATACTAGTTGTAACGTTAATAATGACTTACCTCAATAACTAATGAACTGCCCCTGCGGCAAGCCGACTGAGAATCAACAATGAATTCTTGTCTGGCAAACCATACGTCGAATATTTTATTTTCGAAACAAGCCTTGGAGTATTCCTTATCCTTGTTCATTAATAAACTTCGAGTAGTATGTCATTTTAAACAACCTGCACTAACAAAAAAAGAACAAATTTACAAATC
>CALDTA010000179.1:0-4523 GCA_937924455.1 uncultured Deinococcales bacterium | reverse complement strand
GCGCCAGCAGAAGGCATCTACCCTATTCGTTTATTCAAACCTGAAGAAATGCGTACTGAAGTTCGTGGTGGTGGTGCTGCTGTGCGTGAAGTGCATCATGTACTCTCGCACCCACTACCAGCAGAAAGACTGATTCTCTTCGAAGTCTATATACCTGGTGGTATGTGGTCAGGTTGGCCACCACACTGTCATGACAGACATCTAGATAGCCCATACTTAGAAGAAACCTATCACTTCCAGTTTGATAAACCTGCTGGCTTTGGCTTGCATAGAAACTACAACAACGAAACTGGTTTTGATGAAGTATTTTCCGTCATGAGTGATGACTTAGTACTCGTCACCGAAGGTTATCACCCCGTGGCAGCAGCACCTGGTGCAACGATGTACTTCTTAAACTATCTAGCAGGTGACTTAGTGAGCGATGCACGTGCCACACCACCTGTAGATGATCCTGACCATGCTTGGTTAAAAGATAATTGGGATGCTTATAAGGTTGATTTACCACTGATGGACTAGGAATCAATCAAGACAAGCGTAGAAAAAAAGAACCCTCAAAAGAGGGTTCTTTTTTTGCATCACAAGGTTTATATCGCAAGGTTTATATCGCAAGGTTTATATCGCAAAGTTTATGGCGTGGTTTCCACGGAAGCTTCTCGTACCCAAGAAAACAAGTGCACATCTTCCAAAGCCGACACATTAAAACTATCCAGACTTACATTAGGTACATCAAAAACCCCTAAAGCATTATAGCGTTGAATTCTGCCATTCAAAAGCAGATAGACATAGTCATTAAGCGGCTCATAAAAAGCATCTTGTGCATTAACAAAGGTACTAACATTATTCACCAGTTGAGGTGAATCATAGATAAACAACTCAGTATCACTTAAAGCAAAAAAACGACCTTTGGGTGTAAATGGGCTAGCATTTGGAAAGATTTGTTTTACAGTTTCACCATATTCAATTGGAGATGCCAATGTTGCTGTATCCAAGTAATTAGTGACTACTGCATAATTTGTAGTTCTCGCAATAATCATCTCTTCATCGCTATCGTTAATTTGTCCAAAACGTTGAATATCAATAATATCTTCGATATCTAGATTCCTTAAAACAGTAGTCTCTTCAAAATTTGGAATGTTGAGTTTTTCTAAAGTACCTTGGTCTTGTGAGCCTTCAAGAAAGAATAAAACACCAGCAGCCTGATCTATAAAGATATGACTATTTTCCCCAATCGCCTGATTCAGGTCTTTGTGAAACACAAGCTCTGGCTCTGCTTGTAAGTCTTCCCCTAAATCAATAATATCTATAGCATTTTTTTCAAAACTACCGTCATCACAGCTTCTTTGGTTACTCACTAGTGCTAGGTATCGTCCTGATTGACTACTTTGGATATCTGTTACACAAAAGTTGCTTGGGGAGAGGACGTTCTCGGCTCGAGCCATTCCCACACCCACTTCAACAACAGCCCGCTTGCTAACCAGTGCCCCATCTCCATTAGCAATATTTGCCTTCGTCATATCAAACACAGATATATACGCAGTATTATTCGCATCACGACTCAGCAAAAACAGCTCCTCTCTACGAGAGTCACGACGTGAAAAATCAAAGGCAATTGCCTGACTAGCATTTGGCAATGCTTGCGATGCAAACAAACTATCTTGCTGAATCGCTGCATCTGTCGTATTTGTCAACGATTTGCCATCTATCAAAGCAATTTGATCTTGAAAGGCAACTGCAAAAACAATATTGGACTGACTGCCTTCTTCAGATGAACCAGTTACAGCAAAGGTTGCGGCTGAGCAACCCACTAACATTAGCAATACGCCAAAACACATAAATAAGAAAGAAAAGCGCCTCATAGCACCTTTATACTTCATTTTATGGTGAGGATACTGTTATAATTAGTCAAATCACTTAAGAAAGTTAAGTTCACCTGAGTCCATACTTCTATGCCTAAATCCGATTTTGACAAAGTCGATCAACAAATTTTAGCTATCTTGCGTGAAGATGGTCGTGCAAGCCACGCCATGATTGCCAAGAAAGTTAAGTTATCTGCCCCTGCTGTGGGCGAACGCATCCGCAAGCTCGAGCAATCAGGCGTAGTCCTTGGTTACAGGGCTATTCTGAATCCAGAAGCTTTTGATAAAAACATCAGTGCTTTTGTTGCCATCAGCCCACAAGCTAGAAGTCCAGCCAAAGACTTAGTTGAAAAACTTAAAACCTTACCTGAAATCGAAGAACTACACGCTGTAGCGGGTGAAGACAGTTACATCGCTAAAGTACGTGTTAGTAACACTGTTGCCTTAGACAAGTTTCTAGATACTTTATTTATGCTTGAAGGTGTCGAACGAACACGCACAATTATTATCTTAAAAACAGACATTGAACGACCTATACATCTTCCCTTCATGAGTCAATAGGCTCGCTCTTCTAGTACAGCGACAACTGATAATAAATTTGAAAAGTTATTAAGGTGTGTTTGGGACGCTAAACTCTAAAAAGCTTATGGGCACAGAATAATATAGCTAATTCAGATTATTCACCCTTAGAGTTTCACTTGTTAAAGCACTAGTCAAGATGCACATTCAAAACGCATATTCAGGATACACATATTCAGGATATACATAATATAAAGCTTAGAACTAGAATCAGAACATATAGACGTTTTCCAAAAGGCAAAAAACTTCAAAGGCACACCCCTTTTGAACTCAAAAATCTAACCATGATTCTGACGCTACATCCAAGTTTTGATAGGATTCACCGCTAAATTAGATACACAATACAGCTATCCCCTAGGCTAGCCTTGTATGATGAGTGATATGAACAAACAAACTTCACAATCTATGCAGGATACGGATATGTATGATTGCCTTATTGTAGGTGGTGGTGTTGCAGGGCTCTCTGCTGCTATTCACCTTGCTTGGCACAACCGCAAGGTACTTGTGTTTGACCGTAGAACTGGACCTCTCTTTTTCACACTCAACAAACTTGAAAATGTTCCAGGTATGCCAAGCATTACTGGCGTACAGCTCCAAAAAGAACTATTGATCCAAGCAAAAGAACTTGGGGCAGAGCACATGCGTGCCAACGTCACAAAGGTTTCAGGTGAGCTTGGTAACTTTCAACTTGAAACTGAAAAGGGCGAAAGCTTTGCAGGCAAAACACTGATGCTAGCAACAGGTGTGGCTCGCTATCATCCAACAGTTGATGGTGACTGGAAACCTTGCTTAAAATACGCAGCAAAATGCAACATGTTCTATTGCCCTGACTGCGAAGCACCTGAGGTTACTGGTAAGAAAACTTTAGTCATCAGCACTGGCACAAGCGCAGGCGGGGTAGGCACAGCAAAACACCTTAATAACTTTTCAAAAGACATGAGCATTCTCTTCACGAGTGAAGACGAAGAAAAAAGAAAGCGTAGTCCAGAAAATCAAGCTTGGCTAGATGAACACAACATCGACGTTCGCGAAGATACAATTAAAAATATAGAAGGTAAAAAAGGCTGCATCGAAAGTATCGAGCTCTCAAGTGGTGAAATACTCAGCTATGATGCCTACTTTATTTCAAGCCCTAAAGTACCTCGTACAGATTTAGCACAACAGCTTGGTCTGGACTTGGCACCAACAGGGCATATTGCACCATTAACACAACGAGGTAATACAAATGTTGAAGGTGTCTGGATAGCTGGTGATGTTAGACCAATGACGCAACAGGTTGCTATAGCAATGGGTACTGGCAATATTGCTGCAATTCATATTGACCAATACTTAACTTACAAACTATAGCACTTAAAAGCAATTCCACGATTAACTGCGACAGCAGTTAATCGGCGAGCGGAGTGCGAGTAAGAATAAAGCCACTCAGTGTGTACAGTTATTTCGTGGAAACGCTGTAAAATACAGCACTTACAAACTATAGCACTTAAAAATACAGTACCTAAAAATACAGTACTCACAAAAACAAATAGCCAAAAAGCAAACAAAAAAGCGAGTGGCAAATTATCGCCACTCGCTTTGCTATTCCTAAAGCTTAAAAAGCTAGTAATCTGGAACGCTAGAACTTAACCTTCATACCAACACCTAAGGTTGGATATAGTTTGTCATAGTCGAAACTAACTAAACCAGGTGTTTGATAAGCATCATTAAAGTAGTAATCCAGAGTACCTTCGGCAAAGACAGTCATCAAATTTGTGATGTCATAGTCTAAACCAAGAAGTGCGCCTGCAAATGGACCATCATATACATTGTGCGGATGATTAGCAGCACCACCAAGAACTTGGTAGCCAGCACCAGCACCGACGTATGCACCTAATCTATCAGCTAAGTCAATATTATAAAGCGCATGACCTGCGACACCAAAAGTACCTTCTTGAATCTTACTTTGACGACCGTAGTCTGCTGTTAAGCGAACACCAAAGTTACAAAGAAAGACATCATCAGCACCAATAATTACTCTTGGTGCAAAACGTGGCTTGGTAATCTCTGAGAAAATACCTGCACCAACATAAGGCGATGGCATTGGGTTAT
>CALDTA010000178.1:0-4740 GCA_937924455.1 uncultured Deinococcales bacterium | reverse complement strand
CAGTTGTCTGTAAATCAGTTGTCTGAAAAATGACATCAATCTCTGGCTCTGATTCAGGCAAAAGACGCATGACACCATTAGCTACAAATCTTTGACCAAGTAACTCTAGGGGTGTATTCTCTAGAGCTATCTCTGAAACAGCAAGGGTAGTAGCTTGTCCTTCATCGCCAGATAAAAGACCTAAATTATTGGCAACAGGAACAAGCTTTCGTTGAAAATTTAGTCCAGAGTTTCTATCTTCAATAGTCAACTCGCCACTTTGCTGCCAATCTATATCGACACTTAACAGGTCTGGAAGACCAAGTATATTCAATCCTTGAATATCAAGTTCAGCCTTAGATGATAAGACTTCTGCAATATTCAACTCACCCTTACCAGATAGTTGAAGAGGTTTATCAGAAACCGCATTCAGCAACACTGGTGTGCTGTTTAGTTCATATGTCAAGTTACCTTGCGTAGCTTTCACAAATGCATCAACGTTGCCAAGACTTGAAAGTGATATAGCTTCAGGAAATTCTAACTGACCACTAGCAGCTATACCCTCAACATCCAACGAAGTAATCTCTAAAGTCTTTAAGTCTTTTAGATTTCCTTGCATTCTCAATTGCTTTATTTCAGCAATGTCAACAACTGACTCATCCGCTAAAACATCTAAGTCAATCACGCTATCTTGCGACTTAAACTCAATATCAAAGGTATTAGTTTTTACTTGTGCAAAAGGTAGCTCAACATCAGTTGCGCTACCTTCCAAATTACTATTCTGGAAGTCATCAGAATTAAGATTAAAAGACTTAGCAGTAACAATCTCATCATTGACCTCAACAAGCAATCCCTGTCCAGAACTAGACACTTTGCTTGCACCTTGTATCAAAGCCTGTACTTTATTGATATCCGCTAAAGCCAAGCGTTCTTGAAATGATAAACCCTTTGAACGAAGTGCTACTCTGGCATCTTGAACCATCAATTTCGAAATAGCTGTCTTGATAAATTTATCCAGATAACTGATGTTAAGCGCTTCACTAGTTAAGTCAACAGTCGTCTCAGTGCTACTAACGAATACATCAGCACTAACACTATTTTCATAGCTATCGTTCAGAAGGACGTCAAAATCCCAATCATCTTGATTGACATTAGTTAAAACATCAAGTGTAAATTTTTCTGTTTCATTTTCTGTGCCCTTAAGAACATACTCTATAGCAAGCGGTCCAGTTAATCTCTCTAAACCATTAGCTCCAGTTGCAAAAACCACTTGAGCATCGAGGCTTACCTGCTGGCTATCAGTGGCTACAAAAGCTACATTTTCCAAATCAAGAACAGTCTCTTTAGTTGCGGCTATTCGGACATACTCTACTTGTCCTTGACGATAGTCAGCGTTGATGGTGACATCAGTTCTACCTTCGTTAAAATAAATATCCGCATCAACATTTTCTAAAGGCTCAGACATCATAGTCAAACCTTCAGCAGCAAGCACCTTGCCACTAAGTTCTAGCTCTTGCCAACCTGACAATTGAAGTTCTATAGGTGCTTGTCCAGAAAGCTGTAGGTAGTTATGAACCACTGGACTGTTTCTAAATATCCAAGTCGATGCTTCAGCTAGGTTGCCTGTGCCAGTAATATCACTTTTCCACTGCTTTTTAGCTATATCGACTAGTAAATCGCCTTTGGCAGTGCCACCGAAGGCTCGAGCCCTCACGTCACCACTAAGTTGACTATTTTCAAACTCAAACTCTCCCACTACATCAGCAACATCGATATCAGCAACATCCAACTGCCCTTCCAAAAGCTCAAAATCACCCGTTAGCGCATTACCGTCAATATCAAGTTGCCCAACAACTTTTCCTGCAACAACTTGCTTTGTCCAGTGTCTTAGCAAAGCAGCATCAGCTTCTAAAATATCTACAGTAGCTTTAAGGGGTTCGATGTTACTAATCTGCAGTTCTATATCTGCTGAACCTTCACTAGTACTCAAATCTCCTCGAACATGACTCATACCTTCTTCAAAGGCTAGAAGTTCAAGATTCGACAAGCTAAATTCAGGCAAATCATAGGGAACATCTTGCAAATCAAGCGCAATATCTTCAATAGAAATATCTTCTAAATACGCTATCAAACCTGGTGACCCTGCCTGCTCTCTTGCTAGCAATTCTTTTAGAAAAACATCGCCATCGACACCTTTCAGAAAAATGCCTAAAGGCTTGCTACCTGTGATAAGTTTTCGGAGGCTGTAATTTAGAGAAATCGTGTCAAAGTTTACAGTTGCACCTTGTGTTGACAGGGAGCTTTGGGAGAGCTCGAGCCTGTGCCAGAGATTGCCAGAACTCTGCTGGTAGTCCAGCTCATAGCCTTGTTCTGCAAGTACCGTACGCACCTGTGATAATATTGCTTTGCGACCTATATTCGTTTGTGGAAAGAAATACACAAACAAAACTACAATCACGCAGATAACAAGTATTACAGGTAAACTTCGACGATTTTTTTTCACAATAGTATTAAGACCAAAAAGAAGGCTAAAAAAAGAAGGCTAAAAAAAGCAACTTCTGCCACCCATCAGTCTAGCTTGACTTCATACAAATGGCATGAGGATAAGAAAAGCAATATGAATAACAAAACTATTAATCACAATACCGAAAATGTCCGATTAACCGCTATTGTCAAAGGTGATGTGCAAAGCGTCGGCTATAGAGCTTTTGTGAGACAACATGCCTTAGATTTACAGCTCAGTGGCTATGCTGAAAACATGAGCGATGGTCGGGTAGAAGTCGTTGCCGAAGGTCCTGAATCTGAGGTGCGTCAACTGCTAATATTCCTGCGTTCTGGTCCTGCACACGCTGTCGTCCAAGATGTAGAAACAGATTGGGCAGATGCTGGAGGGTTAACAAATTTTTATGTCTACTAACACTATTAACACCATCTCTGAAAGCAATATTCCACAGCCGCTAACCGTAGAGGAAATTAACAACAATATCTCTGGCGTACTCGCAACCATATCGGTTGAACGTGCAGGAGACTATGCTGCTAAAGCATTAAGCCTAGACCTCTCTCAACGTCCTGAAGCATTAGCAGAACGACCAAATTTCTATGATGCACTTGCACAACCAGGTCTAAGTGTTATTGCAGAAATTAAACGAGCAAGCCCCTCTAAAGGTGCAATTGCAGCACTTGACCCTGTAGAAACTGCAAAAGCTTATGAACGAGGTGGTGCTAAAGCAATTAGTGTTCTAACAGAACACCGCCACTTTTCTGGTCAACTCGAAGACTTAGAACTCGTTGCAAACATTAGTAAACTACCGTTATTACGTAAAGATTTCACCGTGCATCCGTTACAGCTTTTTGAAGCTGCCTATTCTGGTGCTAGCTGTATCTTGTTAATCGTTGCTGTGATGCAAGAAAAAACTGCTGACTATATAACCTTAGCCAAATCACTTGGTCTAGATGCTTTAGTAGAAGTACATAATGAAGAAGAATTATCCATAGCTTTATCGTCAAAAGCTGATATTATAGGAGTGAATAATCGGGATCTGCGTAGTCTTGAAATTGATTTAAACAATGCTCCAAAGTTAATTTCAATAGCTCGCAATCAAGGCTATTCAGGGCTGCTGGTAGCGGAATCAGGCTACAATAGCCCTACGGAGTTAGTAGCACTAAAGGGACTTGCTGATGCCGTGCTGATTGGTAGTAGCATCGCAGCAAGTGACAATCTTGAAGAAGCTGTCAAACAACTATCTGCTTAAGCGGAAAAAGCCTATAGTGCAAAACAGCATGACTTAAGCAATGCTAGTAATTCTGTTCTGATGATTTCTGGTCTAGTGATTATATGGTCTGGTAATACGGTCTGGTGATAGATACGGTCTAGTGATACGGTCTGGTGATTCAGTAACAAATAAGCGGACAGCTTGATAAGTACAGGCACTTCTTCTATAGGCACTTCTGATAGGCACTTCTTATAGGCACTTTCAAGAGTTTTATGGAAAGATACCACTTAAAATTTCAAAGCAAAATTTCAAAGCACCGTAGTTGCTATATACGCTATCAGGAACTTGTAATACTAAATAAGGTTTAGTTGCAAATAGTAAGACCATAAGTAAGCTATTAAAATCGTAAGATAGTAAAATCATTAGGTCTATTACTAGATATTTGTTATATGTGTCACCATTTTTCTGTTTTTCGATAAAAACAGCTAGAGAAAGGTAACTAAAGGTTTCCCCTCATGCTTGGCCTTAAACATGGAACTGTAAAACTTGTAGACCATGACCCTATGTGGCCAGAGTATTTCAAGTTAGAGGCAGCTAGTATTCGTAGCTGCCTTGATAAACCTGATTTAGCGATTGAACATGTTGGCAGCACTGCCATACCTGACATAGCAGCAAAACCAATTTTAGACATGTTAGTGCCTTACGAGAACTTAGCGGAAGTGTCTGAATTCAGCAGCCTGTTAGCAAAACTTGATTATGAACTTGTGACCGATGGTGCATTGTATAAACTATTCATCAAAGGTCCAAAAGAAGCACGAACCCATCACTTGACCTTTGCTAGTCAAAATAGCGCTTACTGGTTAGAAACCATTCAATTTCGCAACTATTTACTACGTCACCCTGATATTGCTAAAGAATATGAAGCAAACAAGTTTGAACTTGCACAGCTTTATTCAGATAGTAGACGAAACTATACTGCTAATAAAGCAGGCTTTATCCGCCGAGTCTTACGTTTGATAGATAACGAGAGACAAGCAAACCAAGCCAA
>CALDTA010000177.1:0-6457 GCA_937924455.1 uncultured Deinococcales bacterium | reverse complement strand
GTGAGAATTAGTTGCAAACCTTACATTCTCTTTAAAACTTGCTAGGTCTGTCGCATTAACATAAGTCATAGCACTTTGCAGTCCTTCACGTAATCGGCTGATTGCTTCACCTGCATCTTGGTGGAAGCTCTTGAGCACTTGCGATGAACCTTCGATGTAGTTGCGCTTTTCTGTGACCATTGCTGAAGCCATACCGTATAACTGAACACCTACGAGCTTGTCATCTTCCTTGATAAGAACGTCTTCTTCAAAGCTTCCACTAGCAAAGAATTTACCCATCATGACAGCGTCGCTTAAGGCTAAAGCTTTTACGAAATCGCCAGCAGTGTTGACACCACCATCACTGATGACATGTACACCCGAAAGATCAAGTTCTTCCCTCATCTGTTTGATTTGTTCGAGCAACGTAAGCTGTCCCACGCCAACCCCTGTATTAATTCGAGTCGTACAAACAGAGCCTGGTCCAACACCTGCCTTGATGATAAAGTCTTCAAATCCTGCTAGCTTCATAAGCCAATAAGCAAAAAGAAAACCTTCGACCGAGCCAACATTTCCAAGAATAATGCCTTTACTCACGCCTAAATTTCTAAGCCTGAAAAGTACTGGTAATGCAGCAGCATTTGCACCATGGGCAATATCAATTGATAAGAAATGTAGATGTTCTCTTTGCAAGAGTTCTTTCAAAAAGGATTCATCATCATTGATGCCAAGTGCTGTTCCAACAATACTAGGTGCAGAAGCATCAATATCTGCAAGTCTTTCTTTATCAGTAGCAGCTACACGTGGCAGGATATGAATGCCACCAACTTCGTTAGCAAAAGACCCATGTACATCTCTTGCAAAACGAGCACGCATAAAAGACATGGATGCACCAAAAGCAGGAAAAAATGTGCTGGTGTGCCCGTGTATATTGGGGATGCTAAGTTGTGTATTTACGTCTTTGCGTGAAATTGCTTCAACCAGAAAGGTTGGCACAATACTTTTGTCTGCAAAGGTATAATAGATTTCATTTTTATCGAAGCTATAACTACCTAATATTTCTTGTGTCTTTTCAAAGGCAGTCTGAGCTACATCCTTAACGGATTGAGGACTTACTAAATTGTTCACGTGCTTTACTTTATGTAGTTATGAGTGTGTTTTTCAAGGGTTTTCTGGTCATAGCTTGTGAATATATGAAGCATGGATATAGTAGTATTGCTACCTAATTGCTACCTAATTGCCGCACCTAATACAGTGTCCGAAAATATATGTACTAGCGTTTCCACGTAACAACTGTACACACTAAGTGAGTTAATTCTTACTCGTTACGAAGCTCGCCGATTCACTGCAACAGCAGTGAATCGTAGAACTGCTATTTGAATAACAGTGCAATCAGTTTTCCAAAAGTTTATGCTCATAAATATTGCGAATCGTTTCTTCGATATCAGGCTCTTGAACTGTCAAATCACTGATGCTGAATTTGGCACTCAAGCGTCCTATAAGTTCAGAAGCACTTAGCACATCTTTTGAAAAGGCATAGCTAACTTGTTTTCCATCAAGCTTTAAAAGTTCAGTGCCTTCTATGTTGACATCAGTATAATGTTCAGCGAAATCTACTAAAAGCTGACGCTTACCACCAAAGCGTTGTTGTAAATTATCTAGTTGACCATCAAAGAGTAATTGACCATGATCAATAATCATGACGCGTTGACACAGTTTTTGGACATCAGCTAAGTCATGGGTTGTGAGCACAATGGTGGTTCCACGTTCTTTGTTTATGTGTGCTATAAATTCACGGATACGTTCTTTAGCCACAACATCTAGCCCGATGGTGGGTTCATCTAAAAAGAGAATGTCTGGATTGTGCATGAGTGCAGCACAGATATCCGCACGCATTCGCTGACCTAAAGAAAGAGAACGAACAGGTGTGTCTAAAAAAGATTCTAAGTCTAACAAGTTTTTAAACTCTGAAAAGTTTGTAGTAAATACATCCTTAGGTATTTTATAGATGTGTTGTAAGAGTTCTAAAGATTCAACAACTGGTAAATCCCACCAAAGTGTACTCCGTTGACCAAAAACAGCGCCTATACGATTTACATATCGTTGGCGGTCTTTCCATGGTAGAAAGCCATTGACATCTATGTGACCACTGCTTGGCACAAGAAGTCCTGTGAGCATTTTGAGGGTTGTAGATTTCCCTGCCCCATTTGGTCCGAGGTAGCCAACTAGCTCACCTTTAGAGACCTCAAAACTTAGGTCATCAACAGCTTTGACAACATTAACGTCTTGTGTAACAAGATTGCGAAGTGCAGCAAAGCGACCTTTGTGGTGCTTTCGAACTTTAAAGTGTTTGTTTAGATTTTTTACAGCTATCATGTTATGAACCTGTACTTTGATAATGGCGAATGCCAAATATCCAAAATCTATAGGCAAGTAGTAGCATCATTGCTGCTAGTGCTATGCCTATAAATGGCGCAAAACTTGGAAAATTAAAAGGGTCGGGCTTGTCTAAAATATAGAGCGCTGGATAGTAGTTGAGAAATATTGCTGGAATGATAAAAGTAAAAATACGACGCATCCAGTTTTGGTAGATGTGCATAGGGTAAGTCATGAGGTAGCTGCCACCATAGGTGAGTATTTTTAATAAGTCGATCGATTGAACAGTCCAAAAGGTGATGGTTGAGCCAAACATGAAGAGGGCTGCAAAGAACATAGTCATGCTGAGAATCATGCAAGGTATAAGCGCTACTTTAATCCATGTCCACTCAATATCTGTAAGGTTTAAAGCAAGAAAAAAGATAGCAATGCCAAGAATGATTTTGCCAATACGGCGAAGTTCTAACTCACTTGCGAGTACTTGCAAGGTGATGTTTACAGGTCTCAATAGCAATTGATCGAAAGTGCCAAGTCGAATCTTTTCCGCAAATACAGGAGGGTCAAAGCCTTGGAACAGCATATCCATGAGTCCAAAAGATATTTCAACCATTGCCCAAAGTAGCGCTACCTCACCTAGTGTCCAGCCTTTGATGTGCTCAAAACGTTCAAACACTACAGCCACTGCTAGAAATTCAACAAAGACAATGAAGGCAGTGCTTAAAATTTCAAAAACAAAAGAAGCACGATACTGTAATTGGCTTTGTAATTGCACAAGGACGAGGCGGAAGTATAGAGTTGCTTGGTGCATGTATCAACCTCCCAAAATCACTAAGCGACGTGTGCCACGCTTAAGAAATAATTGCGCTAGAAGAATTAGTGCAACGACCCAAAACGCTTGTAAGAGCAAGCTTTCTAGCATTTCGTTTGGAGAGCGTAACCCCATATATATTTCAACTGGTGTGTCGAGTACATAGGGAAATGGTGTGAAAGCTGCAATGCGTTGTAGCCAATCGGGGAAAAGACGAAGGGGCATAAGAAAGCCAGAAAGTAACCAGCTAAGTGTAAAGAAGAAGCGCAACATACCTTTGGCATTTGGTGTCCAAAAGCTACTGGTGTTTACGAGAAATCTGTATGCAAAGCTGATGAGCCAAGCAAGCCATATCGAGGCAAAAAAGCATAGCCAGACTAATGCATTGGCAGGATAGGTAACTTTGAAAAATAGGTCGTAAATAGCGAAGAGTAGTACCCCACGAAAGATTAGGTTAAACATTGAACGACCCATATCTTCTGCCATGGCGTAGTTAAAGTAGTGCATGGGTTTAAGCAACTGGGTTGCAATTTCCCCACTGTAGACAGCACGCATGAGGTCACCACTGCCAAAGATGGTGATAAAGGTAATTAAAGATTGGGATAGTGCTAGGTAAGTTACTACGCCAACTAAGTCCAAACCTTCAACACTTTCTCGTTCACCGTACAGTGCAAGCAGTACTGCTATACGCATCAAACCAAAAAAGAAATTCACAGATAGGTTTGAAAATGTAGAGGTGCGGTATGCCATCTGTTGGCGAAAATGCAATTTGCTGAGTTCAAAGAAAAGACGCATCAATTCACCATTTAAAACTATGTGAAACTAGAACGTAAAACCAAAAGTTGTAAATTTTAAATAGGTTGTAAAGAAGACAAAAACGTATTGTTAGTTTTTAAAATAAAAATAACAGACTAAAAAACGAATAAACCTTTAAGCAGGGTTTGAGATGGTAACACTCTTAAATTTTATCTAACAAGGTCATTCTGGAAATCAAGTTTTTAGGACAGTAAAGATTCGTAGATTTCTATGAGCTGTTTGTAATTTACTTCAGGACTGTAATGCTCCTGATGCCTTGTTATATTTGCTTGTGACATAGCTTGCCAAACTTCAGGGGTTGTTTGTAAGGCTTGTTCTAAAGCAGGTATAAGTGAATTTGGGTTTTGCTGGTTGAAGAAAAAGCCTGTTTGAGGTGTAACTACATCTAGAAAGGCTGCTACGTTTGGGACGATGACAGGTGTGCCTAGCGATAGCGATTCTAGAAGAACCATAGAAAGACCTTCGTACCAGCGGGACGGCATGACGAGGTACTCACTAGCAGCGATTTGGGCGAGAGCGCGGGGGCGCTCGAGCCACCCCACAAACTCCACATCATCCATCCTTTTTGCCTGCTCCTCCAAAACCCCTCGATTTTCACCATCCCCAACAATCAGCAGCTTATAGTCCTGAGTATCAGCTTGCTTCCAAGCATCTAGTAACAAGTCAACACCTTTTTCATAGGCAAGCCGACCTAAAAACATGACCTGTTTTTTTCTTTCGGGCACAACCTCAATATTTGGCTTGCTTACAAAATTGGGTTTTACTAAAATTTTTTCTTCAGGCAAACCAGCACGTACCATGATGTCTTTCGCAAAATTACTTAAAGCAATATACCTGTCTATCTTATATTTAAAAGTACCAATAGTTTTATGCAATTGCTGCATTCCTACAAGCGCACCTGTACTTAGAATATTGTCTCTATAGCACTTATGCTTTAAGGCTGGTAATGGAAACCCATCAACACAAAGTTCACAAGGCTTTCCTTGTCGCATAAGTAAACCATTGGCACAGGTCAGCCTGTAATTATGTAATGTTTGGACTATAGGAATATGCTTTTTCTGTATAGCCCAGTAAATACTAGAGCTTAGTTGTGGGAAGGTGTTGTGGACATGAACAATATTTGGTGGTGAAGCGTCTAGGTATTCACCAATAGCACGGTAAGACTTTTGCGACCAAAGAGTCGTAGCCCCAAGTTTTACTTTGTTAATGATGCCGCTACTATCTAAGTCTTCATTGCTAACACCAAAACTATCGACTGTATGACCATGTGATGTGAGTAACTCTTTTTCAAGCTCCAAGACAGTGTCTTCGCCACCTAATTGTTCGTATCTATTGTGAACTTGAAGTATTTTCACTAAAGTTTTCCTTGACTCTATTGCAAAAAGTTGAGGTTGCATTGTAATTCTGGCAGATCTAATATGTCATTCTGAACGGGAGTGAAGAATCTCTGATGACACTAAAAACAAAGTTTATTTGAAGAAAAATGCTAACTAATATTCTTTATTTCACTTTGTTGCCATTCATACCGACATAAAGGGTGTGATTTAAACAGCCCCTGAAACTCTGCGTTTGATACTTTTCAATCCATTAACCAAAGCTCTTGGCGTATATGCCTCAATGCTTTTAATCAACCAAAAATAACTCACCTTTGCAGCTTCTACAAAATAGAAACCAGGCTTGATTGGTCCAAGATGTGCTTTACGAGCCTCACTACATTCAAGCGCACCTTTGACACGTGCTGTAGCAGACAAGCCACTCATGAGCATATTTGCTACAGGAAAGTGCAGTAGTGCTGGCGCAGCAATTTTTTTATGCACACGGAGCCAGTATTCGTAGTCCATTGCCACGTCGTAATTTGTATCAAACAAACCGTTTTCTTTAAAAACGGCAGTTTCGATAAAGGTAGCTTGGTGATTGATAGGATTACTTTGGTAAAGACGTTTATGTAGGTAGCCTTTAGCTAATGGGAAGTGATTTTTGATAACGGCATTGCCTTTGTCATCTACATAGTCAATTGCGCCTGTAGCCCACTGCCACCCTTGTCTTTTGTAGCTTTCTGCTACTTTAGTCAAGACACTACTATCATATAAAGCATCACCAGCATGAAGATGTATCAGGAACGTACCTTCAGCTTTTTCAATGCCTTTGTTCATGGCATCTGCTATACCTGAATCAGATTCAGAAAAGATACGCATGTTTATTTTATCTTCGTATTCACGTACTATATCGAGCGTATTGTCTGTTGATGCACCATCAATAATGACATAGTCAATGTGCCCATAGTCAATGCGCCCATAGTCTTGAGCAATAACACTTTCGATTGTTGGGCGAATGCTATCGCCAGCGTTGTAGCAAATGCTAACTACACTTATTGTAGGAGAGTCTTGCGTCATGACTACAGTTTAGTGCTTGACCATTGGGAAATTTAAGTGGGTGTGTCCGAAACTTAAGAGATATCTCAACTTTTAAGATGTTTTT
>CALDTA010000176.1:0-2605 GCA_937924455.1 uncultured Deinococcales bacterium | reverse complement strand
AATTGTAAAGCGCCCGAATTGTAAAGCGCATAGCGGAATTGCTAAGTTGTTTTGGTTATGGTGACTTATACAAGTGCTGCTGTCTTTCTTATATAGCGAGACATCCTGTTACAGAAAAGTTGAGACGATATGTCAAATATTGATTACAGTGACGTAAAAGTAATTAAAGATGGTGTTCGTAGTAAAGCACCTTCCACACCGATTCGAGGTAACAAGCCGAGTTGGCTAAAGGTTAAATTGCCTAGCGGTAGCGGTTATAACAAAGTTAAGCAGACCGTTCATGACAATCATTTAAGTACAGTTTGTGAAGAAGCTAAGTGTCCAAATATAGGTGAGTGTTGGGATGCAGGTACTGCCACCATCATGCTGATGGGCTCTGTATGTACAAGAGCTTGTAGATTTTGTTCTGTGGATACAGGTAACCCTATGGGGCGTTTGGATGCCAATGAGCCTCGTTTAGCGTCTAACTCTGTAACTTTAATGGGTTTGAAATATGTAGTATTAACCTCGGTCGATAGAGATGATTTGCCTGATGGTGGTGCACAGCACTATGCTGACTGTATTCGAAAAATTAAAGAAGATAATCCTGAAACTGCTGTTGAAGCCTTAACGCCAGATTTTAATGGCGATGAAAAAGCGATAGAAGTTGTGCTTGATAGTGGTTTAGAAGTTTTTGCCCAAAATGTTGAGACAGTGAAGCGACTAACACACCCTGTACGTGATCCACGAGCAAGCTATGAACAGACCTTAAAGGTACTCGAATATGCTAAGCAGTACCGTCCTGATGTACTGACTAAAACAAGTCTGATGCTGGGTTTAGGTGAGCGAGAAGAAGAAGTTATTGAAACAATGGATGATCTGAAAGCCATTGGTGTAGATATTGTGACTTTTGGGCAGTATTTGCAGCCTACGGTGCATCATTTAGAAATTGAGAAGTACGTTACTCCTGAAGAGTTTGACCGTTACCGAGAAGTTGGATTATCGAAGGGCTTTCTAGAGGTTGTGTCAGGACCAATGGTGCGCTCGAGCTATCGGGCAGAACAAGTTTTAGAAAAGAATAATGTAGGCTTAAACAACATTACCGAGTAGTAGGAATGCGAATTAATATTATCTGGTTAGTCGCAAATTGAATGAGCATTTGTAGCTCACAAAAGGCATTTTCGAGCTTTTTCGAATTAATAATCTAATCATTAATTCGTATGACTATAGATAAAAACATTCATCGAAACTTTAACTTAGCCAGATTCTTGTTTTCAAGACCTGTCTTATTAATCGTAAGTGAAAATGTAAGGTTTGTTAACGTTTCACTAACTGTATCAGGATATGATTCCAACAGCCTCGAAACAAAAGCACCTAACTAGTGCTGAAAAAACGTTATTTTTGGAATCAGAAACATATTTTTGATTTGCATATACATATATCTAACGGTTGCGAAGAGGGAAATAGTTAGGACATAAAGTTGAAATCTTTTCACGTTATTCCAAACAGAAGCAAGACATTACAGGCATCGCTGGCTTTCAGTGCTGCCTTTTTTTGTTCTTAATCTGTTGATAGAAAGGAAGTACAGAAGGTGGATTTACAAGTTGCACTAACTGCCGATGAGATGGTCAAAGGCTTAAAGCATTATCGTCGTATTGCTAAGCAAGATTTATTACGCTCAACCCAAACAGCACGACCTGAATTTTATGAAAAACTTGCACGTACAAGACGTACACTCTATACGCAGCTAGCAGAAATTGCTGATTTGGAGGGACCAGTTGCTGCTGTGCAAAAAGCTCTAGAATTTTATAAGACACTCCCTTTTGTAACAGGTACACCAGATGGTGAATATCCTGAAATTAAAGGCAGAGAAAGTGCATTAGAAAACTTTTTTAAGATGGTCGGGCTCGAGCCCAAGGTGCGTAGAAAGATACGTAGTCAGCGCCCAAGTATGAAGAAAATGATTATGGTGGCTACTGTTGGCTAGCACTGTTGCCTAACACTGTTGGCTAACACTGCTGCGTAATACACAAACTTAGACTTATTCTGAAGGTCCAAATCTAGCAAGCGTAGTTAAAGATTTCGACCTTTTGTTTTTGGTTTTTTAAATCTCTAAATCTAGTTGCTCCGCAAGCTCATGTGCCACAGCCAACCCCAAGCTCATAGCTTGTCTACCTCCATATAAAGCGTAAATATGCTTGTGCTTAGCTAATTGCTGCCACTCAGGAATGTCTTTGGCAATTTGCCAAGCCCCACGTACTTGTCTGACTGCTTTGCCTAAATTGAGGCTTTCCCAGCTAAAACAGTGAAAACTGTCAATGTTTTCCAAAATAGCATCGATGATTTCTCGGCGTAGCCCAACCTGTACGCCCATCAGGTTGCCTTCGGTTGGTTGATAGCCGATGGAGTCCTTGGGAAAGCTTGGAGGTATGACCAGTAAGCCGTTGCCTTGTGGTCGTAAGTGAAAGCCTTGGTAGGAGATAACGGGGAGCTCGAGCCTGCCTATATTACCTTCACTAGTCCCTAAAATAAGTTGTGCATCCCCCTCAATTTTCGGATACTGCATGTAATGCGTTGGCAATGCCAATAACGCACCAATACCTTCAAGCAGCTCTCCAGTGGCTGC
>CALDTA010000175.1:0-13867 GCA_937924455.1 uncultured Deinococcales bacterium | reverse complement strand
GGGGGGCTCGAGCCATCCCCCGACCCCACTGCTGAAGCTGACTTTAGACGCTACATCGAACAATACCCTCAGTTACGACAAAACTTTGCTGAGATTGATGCTTTACTAAGACCAGTTCAGCAACTACTACAAGAACCTCTTAGTCTAGAGCGCATTACAAGCGAACTTATGCCCCTCATGCATGACTATCAAGAAGCAAGAGTGGAAAAACTTGAAGATGGTCCAGCTAATGACTGGATAGCCAGTCGTTGTATAACTATGGCTGAAAAAATTCTTAAGTTGCCTTATGAGTCAGTTGCACTGCTAGCAAGCATTGACCATATATCGCTTCTTGAAAAAGCTTTAGGAGAACGTTCACCTAAAGTGGAACTAAGCTATCCGTCAACACCAGAAGCTAGTGATGCTGCACGATTAAGAAGCAAACTCGATTTTGCTTTTCGCTCTGCCGATGTACCTGAAGCTGGCAATGTTATTGCTGAATTACAAGACATTGATACGCCAGAAGCAAGCTACCACTATGCAAATTTGCTACTGACCCGTGGACATGTTGATGATGCTTGGCAAATGATGGAAAACATCAGCCAAGGTGAATTTTTCGAACCTTACTTTTTACCTGCCTATGTTTTGGCAAGACTGGGGCAATTGCGAGATTTGGTGGGTAAGCGTGAACAAGCAAAGAAAGCCTATCAGGCTGTGCTTGCGCTAGATTTTGCTGATGCTGAAGCGGTAGCTGTGGCAGAAAGTGGTTTAAAAGAGGCTTTTGGGGTGGCTCGAGCCACCTAAGCTATTTCTTTAAGCCCAATTATATCGAATCCTCTAATACTCTGAACCAAATGGTGTTCCTAACATATTGCTAGAAGCGTGCAACTTAGAATGCTTATCATTTTTAGATGCTCTTTGATAAGCGCTAAAGTTTTTGTAATCTCTACCTTTCCAGATCCAATGATTATAATGATTATAGTGACTGTAATGACTGTTTTGTTGTGAGCTTTTTTCTTCAGGTAGATAGAAATGATTAAAATCGATTTCATTATTGATAGAAGACTTGCTTTGGCTAGATAGGAAAAGCTTCTGATAATTACTTTTTAAGGTGTTATGCGTTATCACATTTTTTTCAACAAAATGCTGCATCCATAGTTCACCGTTGCCATTGTAGTCACTATCGTTTTCAATAAGGTAGTTGTGTCTTATATAACAATCCGCAGTTTTACCTCGATACTCGTCATAGCCTCCTAGTGCTATACCCGCAATATGGTTGTGATATAAAAGATTATATTCAAGGTTAACAAGTCGTGTTGACTTATTTGAGTGTTCACTTGCTAATTCAACACCGATATTACTGTTGTAAACAATGTTGTCATAAATATTAATATCTTGACCACCATCAACATAGATGCCAGCAGCATTTCTTTCAAATTCATAACTACTATTGTGTAAGGTATCTATGTTGTAGATATGGTTGCGGCGAACGACGCCGTATCGAGCATAGTCAAGTTTACTGTTTAAGCACTTTCCTTCATGACCAATAATATCGATACCGATATTATCGCAGTTGTGAACACGGTTTTGATTGACGGAAAAGTATTCAACGTTTCCATTAATGGCTAGAGCTTCACTGCTGCCCAACTTTAAGTTGTGAAGTTGGTTATAGCTGATGTTTAGGTGTTTTATGGCTTTTACAGGATCAGTTCCATAGATGGCGATGCCATGCGCATCACCGACTTTGCTAAGAGTTTTTATATTTGAGATTTGATTGTGTCCAATATAAATATTATTCGAAGACCCATGAATAAAAATCGCTATAATCATTTGCCGATTTTGATAGCTTATCAAGTCTTGAAATTTTAGCCCAGTAATTTGGATATGAGATTGATCTTTTATATTCAAAAGACTAATAACACGTTCGTCTTTTTCTATAGACCTTCCACTGATGATTACTTCTTCATTGGGATAGCTGCTTATTGATATGCCAGATACTTGAAGATTGATAGCTTCTCTATAAATGCCTTTGCGAAGGTATAAGTGATCGCCTTTATTTAAACTGTTACACGCTTTTTCTAAACTTTTCCATGGTCGTTCAAAGCTGCCGTTATTTTTGTCGGAGCCATTGGGTGATACAAAATAGGCAGGTTGCTGAATAGAAACCTGATATGGAATATTTTGAGATAATTCCCTAATGAGTTGTTGAGGATAATGTTTGTTCATATTAAAAAGACTCTTATGTAGGGTGTAAAGAATAGAGGGGTGCGATTAGCAATTAACGTAGACCTGTTAGAGTAATACCTTTCACAAGCCACTTTTGACAAAATAGAAATACTATGAGTATAGGAATGGATATAAGTACAGCTGCAGCCATGGTGAGTTCGATACGTGTGCCGTGTTGATTTGAATACCACGTTAAAATAATGGGGAGTGTGCGAGTGTCGTCTTTTAGTACAATGAGTGGCCAGAGATAAGCATTCCAGTGACTCATAAAGCTTAGTAAGCCTAGACTAGCTATGGCAGGACTGAGAAGCGGTACAACTATTCGTCCGAAGATGCGCCATTCACTAGCACCATCGATTCTAGCTGCGTCTAGTAGATCTGTTGGAATAGCTAGAGAAAACTGACGCATGAGAAAAATACCGAATGAGCTTATGCCTGCAGGTAATATGAGACCCCATAATTTATAGAGCAGCCCAAGCTTTAACAAAATTAAATAGCTAGGAATCATTGTTACCTGAAAAGGCAGAATCATAGTTGCGAGGATAAATCCAAAGAGTAGGTTTCGTCCTTGAAAAGTAAATTGTGCAAGTATATAGCCAAAGAGAGAACTTGTAAATAAGGTTAAAGCAGTACTAATACTAGCGACAATAAAAGAGTTCTTATAGTATAGACCTAAAGGTAGGCGTGGGTCGCTGAGGATACGTTGATAGTTTCCCCAAGTGATTTGATTTGGCCAGAAAGTTGCAGGAAGTTGGCGGATTTCTGCACCAGTTTTGAGTGAGGCAAATATCATCCAGATAAATGGCAGCATGGCAATAAGAGCACAGGGAACGAGCATGAGTGTGATTGCAGCTTCCCGTGAATTTAGCCATTTTGGGTTTGTTGGATGAATTAACATATTAGTAACTCCACTTAATAACTCGACCTAGTAACTCGACCTAGTAACTCCACCGTTGACGCAGAATTCTGAGTTGTAATAGACTTAAGAAAAACACGATTAAAAACAAAACGAAAGATTCGGCAGACGCAAACCCCATACGTTCAAAACGAAAGGCATTATTGTAAATATCTAAAACCAATACTTTGGTTTGATCAAAAGGACCACCATCGGTTAGGACTTCTATAAGATCGAATACTTGAAAGGCGGAGATGAGGGTGAAAATTGAAGTCAGTGCGATGGTTGGGTAGAGTAGGGGTAATTTGATAAACCTGAAACATTGCCATGCCGAAGCACCATCAATCTGGGCTGCTTCAGCAAACTGTTTTGGGAGTGCTTGAATGGCTGCTGTAAAAATAATGAGGTTGTAGCCTAAATCTTGCCATAAGTAGGCAACGACAACTGCAAGCATTGCGACTGGAATACCAAAGAGACTCAAGCGAGGATCGGCTAACCAACTAATAACAGTTAGTTCACCAAGTGCTGAAGAGATAAGGTTGTTTACCAAGCCATATTGAGGATGTAAGAGATAGCCCCACATGATGGCTACAGCAACAGAAGAACTAAGGACAGGTAAGAAGAATAAGGTTCTGAACAGAATCCGTAAGCGTTGCGGGATAGATTCGATTAGTAGTGCTAAACAGAGGGATAGTACAATATTTAAGGGCAAAACAAGACTTGAGAACAGAAGACTATTTTTTAAGCTAAGCTGAAAAGATGAAATCTCTTTGCTGGTGCCTTGCAGCATAGCTTTGAAGTGTTTTAAACCGACAAAAGGATTGTCTTTACCTAAACCTAACAGGAAATCATAGCCATCACGTCTAGGGCTATATTCAAAGAACATCAGACAAAGTGCCCAGATAATTGGCAGTAGGCTGAAGATAGCAAAGTAAACTAACAATGGTGCTAGTGATTGCCAAACAAAAGATCTTTTGCCTGTATGTATCGTTTTGTTAAGTGTTGCTGTAAAGAGTGACATCTTTGACGTAATTTCTCACTTTTGAAAGCTTACTTGGTTGCCTGTGATACAGAAAATCTAGATAGGTCTGTAAATTGAAGATTAAGTTATTATTTAATTCGAATAGGAAGAATGCACCATTTGTAAGTAGTAAACAAATGGTGTGATTTGAGCCTTTTGTAAAAATAGGCTTCCCGTTTCATTCTTTAGGTTCCCTCCGTAATGCTGAATGAATTGACTTATGTTTCAAACTAAGTTTTGTGTTCCAGACGTGCTATTACTACTTCCTTCTTTGAAGAAGTATGTATAAGACGGAAAGCTAACAACTAAAATTAAACAATCTTATTGAGATTCATTTGCTTCTTTTTCAATGGTGGCAAGTGTTGTATCCATATCCTGAAGACCCTGTAAATAGGCTAGTACATTTGGATAAATAATTTCGTATAAAAGGTAGTCTCTATCTGCTAGTTCCCCAATGTAGCTGGTATGCGGAAGCAATTCCATAATTGTTTCGTAGTGTGGGTAGAGTTCGTATAATGTTGCTTGAGCATCTCCGACTGTATTTGCTTTTAGCGCTGGAATGGTATTGCTTACAATATTGAAGCGTAAAGCATTTTCGATGTTGAGCGTGACAAATTGCACGAAATCCCATGCTAAATCTTTGTGCTCTGTATTTTCTGAAACAGCCATACCCCAACCTGAGTCTGTTACGACATGTTGTTCAGGACCTAAATGGGGAAGGGGTAAATAGTAAAGCTCTTCACTAAGTTCGGGGTAGTATTCACGATAGTCACCGATAACCCATTGACCGATGATGCCCATAGCGCAAACTTCTGAATATACGCAATCTCCCACCCAATTTTCTGTTCCGTTGAAGAGTACGGGGTCGATAGTTCCGTCATCAACGAAGTTTTTCATGAGCTGTAGTGCGACTCTAGCTTCTGGACTATCGAAGTAGAAGCTTCTATCAGGTAGATAGTACTCACCACCTTGCTGTCTGATGAGCGAGAGCAAGGTAAAGCCAGTTTGATCTTTTGAAGTAAAGTGAAGACCACTTCGTAGGACGTAGCCATTTTGAGTATTTGTGAGGGCTCGAGCCGACTTCCGTACTGCGTCCCAGCTTGGCCAGTTCGGGATAGCAATGCCCGCACGTTTTAGATGCAAGCCATTAATAAGTGCTGCACCAAATTCGATATTTGATTCCTTAGGAATGCCATATAAGCTATCATCACAGATGTAGCCTGTAATAGCACTTTCAAAAAAGTCTTCTTTTGCTTGAGAAACGCTTAGGATATCCTCTGGTACTGTGTCCAGATGACTCTTAAAGCTACACACCCATGAGCCAAAGAGTTGCATGATATCTGCTTCGTTGTTAGCAGGTAGTGCTGTTTGTAAGTTTTGTAAGTAATACTCGTAATCGAAACTTTCAAAGGTAATGGTTACCCCATCATGTTCACTCATGTAGACATCTGCTAGTTCTTCGAGAACTGAACGCATTGTCATACTTTGATGCAACCAAACGTTTATTTCTTGTGCTTGTATCGTTAAGAATGGTGTTAAAGCAACCAACATTATTGTAAATAATGTAATATTAGGCTTTGAATTAAATCTTGATCTAAACATTGAATTAAATTCTGGATTAAACCTTCTCCCTAAATTTAATTTTCTCCTTAGTCTCCCTAGTGCCATTAGTAGTCCCCTCATCTCCTGCCTTTTCGTTATAACTTATAGCGTTTCCAAGTAATATTGACCCATGCTAAATGAGTTCGTTCCTACTCGCAATACGCTCGCCGATTAACTGACCTAAGTCAGTTAATCGTGGAAGAGCTTTTAATAATTTATCTAAGCGTTAAGTTGATTATTATCCTCTTCTTTAATATTGTTATTTGCTTATATTCTTAGATTAATAAGTACGTGTGCAAAATTAAGTTATATTATTTGACTAGATACTAATCCCCTACAGGACGTCATATCTCCAGTGTTTTAGCTATCAGAATAGTTAAACTTATTTGTGCCTTGGTACTTAGGAATAATTAAGTTACGTTTTTAACCTCTCGATAAATCCTTTAAATAGATTCCCTAGCCCTATAGTAAGAAACTTGTCATTCCCAAGGGATTCCCAAGTTTAAACAAATCATCATCATTATTTAATTGTTACTAAATAGTGAAGAGAGTATGAAAGAAATCTTAGTGAAATTGGCTAAGTTGTTAGTGAGATTGATTACAATGTTGTATGCGTCTTATAACCTTGGGGAATTTGCAAGTGGAGGAGTGTGCGTTTAAGCGTCCTAAACCTCTTTTATTGCTGAGTTATTTGGCAATAGAAGGTGTTAAAGAACGTCGTTACTTGAGCCAGCTATTTTGGCCAAACACAAGTAATCCAGCGCATAGTCTTTCAAAAGCTGTTTACCGTCTTAAACAAGGTTTGTGTATAGAACATAGTGATGTCGATCATTTAATCCAAAGTGATGACCAGAGTTTATCAACAGTAATTCAATCAGATGCTTTGGAATTGCTTGATGCGATTGAAAAGCATGATTTACAAAGAGCTGTTGAGCTGTATCGTGGAGAGTTTCTTGCTTCTGTAAATACCTTGGATTTAGGGGAAGAGCTCGAGCAGTGGCTACTAGAAACAAGAGACTATATTGCTAAACGTGTACAACGGGTTTTGGTTAGCTTAGCTCAACAACAATATGAACGTGAGCAATTGGGTCAGCGTTTTCAAGAGGATGATGTGCAATCATCACTTTACTATGCAGAAAAAGCCTATAAATGCCTTGATAGTGCCTTGTCTAGCCAAGATGTTATTGAAGACTTGTATTGGCAATTAAAGTTAAATCAAAGCCCCTTAGCTGAAACTTTGCTTGCTGAAGTCAGTGCATTTGGCATTACTTTAGAGCTTTTGGAGCAATCAAGACCATCACAGATTAAATCAAGACCATCACAGATTACAAGTCAGATTGTAAGTCAGATTGTAAGTACTGAAAGAAAAATTGAAATAGCAGAGCAAAAAATTTCTGCAAAAGAATCTGTGAAAGAAACTAAAAGTGATACGACTTCATATGCTATTGAATATGATTCTAATTTAGAGGATTTAGAAGTAGCTGCTAAGCCTAGAAAAACATATGAGTTGCATAGCTTATTTAGTGCAAATACCTTGACAAAGTTTATTGGTCGGGAAAAAGAAGTTGCTCAAGTACAGAAGCTGTTTAGAGAAGACCATGTACGTTTTCTTAGTCTAATTGGCATTGGTGGTAGTGGAAAATCTCGTTTAGCATTGCACATTGCTGAGCAATTGCCTGAAGAGATCGCAGATATTGATGAGCGTTACGTCGTGAATTTGCAAGTTGTGAAAGACATGCCGATAGCATTTTCTTTGATTGCTGAGACCCTTGGGCTCGAGCCCGACCTTGGAGATGATGCTCTACGTCAGATAACTGATGTAATCGATAGCTCAAAAACGTTGCTTGTACTTGATAACTTTGAGTACCTTGTTAATGAAGCGAATGACTTACCAGAATTGTTATATCGTTGCCCAAATCTATTATTGATTGTGACTTCAAGAGAAAAGCTCAATCTACCAGATGAATGGATTTTGCAAATTGGTGGTTTAAACTATCGCTTCGAAAGTGATTTGGATATTGAACAAGACCTTTCAGGATTAGATATCTTCGTAAAAGAACAACCCAAGATTCTTGAGTTTACACAAGATATGACACAAGATTTAAAAAAGTGGCAAAATGTGGATGCGGTTAGCTTTTTTATCGAACGTGCTAAACAAGCAGATATCACCTTCAATGCTGAAGCAAACTTAAATGCCATCATTGAACTGTGTGAATTGGTAGCAGGTTTGCCTTTGGCACTTGAACTAGCTGCCTCTTGGGTACGGCATATGAGTTGTGAACAGATTGTCAAGGAAGTTACACAAAGCCTTGATTTGTTGCAACGTCAAACAAGCCAACATTCTGAACATGCTGAACGCAATGAGAGCATCAGAGCGGTATTTGAACATACATGGCAGTTGCTCAGCCCACAAAATCAATTGATATTTGCTAGATTATCAGTTTTTAAACAAGGTTTCCGCCGAGAAGCTGCCGCAGAAGTTGCTGAAGCATCTATACTGCGTTTGGCAACCTTTTTGGATAAGTCATTGCTGAATTTGACGGTTTCAGGGCGTTATTTCTTTCATCCACTGCTTGAACAATTCATAACTGCAAAGGCGAGCCAGTTTGCAATAGATGAACGGCAACTAAAGCTTGCTCATGCAAACTTTTATTGTGATTATTTGCAATTGCTGAAAGAGCAGCGCTATCAAAAAAACAATAGTGTGCAGCTATTTCGTGAGGATTTTGAAAATATTTGTGCAGCTTGGTATAGCTTGGTTGATTTTGCGGAATTTGAACGTTTGGAAGAAATACAAGGTCCATTGCTAAGCTTTTTTAGTCAGCTACATCGTCACAGTGACGGGTTAGAACTTTCTGAATACGGTGTCAAAAATCTTTTTCAAGTGTATGGTCAAGCAGCAGAAGAGAATCGTGCATTGCTTAACCTCAGATTGATGCAGGCTTGGGCTCATAGTTCTGGTGATTATGCCCAAAGTAAAATCTTTGCGGAAGAAGCAAGGCAATTGGCAAATATGCATCAGGATGATTTAGCTAGAGCAAAAGCCATAGCCTTGCTAGGTGAGATTGCCTCTGATCACGAAGGAGATAAACAAACAGCAAAAGCCCTTTTTGATCAAGCACTTGCATTGTCAGAGCGTCTTGGTGAGTTAGAATTAACAGCACGCTGCTGGCGTTATCTGGCGTCTATTGCTATGTCACATGGAGATAATGAAGCTGCACTTGATTTTCAGCGTACTGCTTTAAAGGTTTTTGAAAACCTTGGTGATAAGGTCGGCATAGCAGATAGTCGTTGTGAAATTGGACATCTACTAGTGCTAGCAAAACGACAAGATGAAGCAGAAAGCTACCTACTTGATAGTTTAGAGCTATCTAAAGAACTTGACTTCAAAATGGGCATTGTCAATTCTCTATGTTTTTTGGGTGATGTTGCCTTCGACCGCAAACAATATGATAAATGCGAAGAGTACTACATGGCATCTTTGCAACTAAGTGAAGAAATCAATGACTACTATGGTATTGCTGGTGGCTACATGGATTTGGCAACAAGTGCGTTTCAGCAACAAGAGATTGATAAAGCACGCCTATATTTTTATGAAGCTTTAGAGAAAGCAACACATCTTAGTTTGAAGCCTTTGCAACTAAGTATTTTGACCAATGTTGCCATTATGGAAATTGAAACTAAACAAAGTGTGAGCAAGCAATTTTGTCCTATATCTTTGGCTTTGCTATCTTTTATTGATATACAAGAAGAGACAGATAACTTTGATAAAGAGCTTATTCAGGAGCAAGTTCAAAAGATAGGTGCGGAAAGCCTAGCACAGCTTGATAATGCGGATTTTGCAGCTATGACTTTGAATGACTGGTCACAGAAAACACTTGATGTGTTAAGAGCTGGCGTTGAGGCTGGAGAGGTTAGCAGGCTCGAGCCCACTATCTAACCCACTATATAATCTACTCTGCACTAATACTACTAATTACCTTAGCTAAGTCTAAGTCCGAATAGCATAAGGTCCAGCTTCATCTTCACCTAAGTGCACCACTTTGAGTTCATTCATGAGCTTAATCAGATGTGCCAAAATACTTTGTTCTGAAAGCCGTTCAACATGGGCGTTTGGCAAAGTAGGGTAGATGCGTTGTCGAAGTTCAGAAAGCGTATAATTGCCTACTTCCAAAACATCTAAAACCTGTTTTTCTCGACTCAAACGATGCTTTGCTACCTCATCAAGCTTTTCAGCAGGTGTGTAAATCGTATCTCCATGTCCTGGCGCTAAAACCCTAAGGGCTAGCTCATCAGGATTGTCAGGACGAGAAGCAATTGAAAGTGTTTTTAATCGAGCAATGCTATCAAGAAATTGCGTTACATTGCCTTCAGGGTGACCAACCCAAGTAGAGCCTGTACCTGCAACCAAGTCACCTGCTAGCATAACGCCATCTTCAGGGATGAAAAAACTGAGGTGACCTGGGCTGTGCCCTGGCGTATGTAAACTTTCGATAGTTTTATCACCTACTGTTAGTACACGCTTGTCTTGTAGAGCACGTACTTGTTTAACTTCAGTACGCTTTTCCAAACGTTCTTGTTCAAGTGGATGTACAAACACAGGCACATCAAAGTGTTCTTGCCATTCACGGATGCCAGTGCAGTGGTCGGGATGGGTATGGGTGAGCAAAATGCCTTTAAGCGTTTTCACCTGAGCCATTTCAAGTGCATTTTTTATATCATTTACAGCTTCTTCACCTTGTTCAGGTGCTTCGACTATGAATCCAACACCAGCATCACAAATCACAAAGCTATTCGTGTGGTCAAAGGGGGGCAGGGTTTGGCTTTTGATGGCTACTCGCCAAATGCTAGTACTGATTTGCTCGATATTAGGTTGCACGTCCACTATAGTAAAGCTTCTGCTGCGGTAAGTGTAGACATAAATTCCTAATACATTGTTATGGCTTTTGAAGTTGTAGGGTGGTGCTCTGCCCACCGCTTTTTCTTCCATATACAACACGCTGTAGAAATGTATGCTACTACTAATAATAAAGGCGAAAAATCAGCACCGTGCAATGCCATTTTTAGGTATGATGACTATAGATTATGATACCGATTAGAGATGAAAACCCTAGATACCGTATACCCTACGTAACTTATACGCTTATTGCAATCAACGTACTTGTATTTTTCTTTGTGCAATCTCCAATTATGGGCGCTATGGCACAAGGCAACGAAGGTCCGTGGCTCAGTTTTGCTGACCAATGGACGATTATTCCTGCCCAACTTGTTGCAAACCCGCTTGGTGAATTTGTTACTGTCTTTTCTGCTATGTTTTTGCATGGTGGCATCATGCACTTAGGTAGTAACATGCTCTACCTATGGATATTCGGTGATAACATTGAAGATAAGATGGGGCATTTTCCGTACTTATTGTTCTATCTTGCTTGTGGCATTGCAGCAACCTTAGTGCAAGTTTTTTATGATCCAAACTCAACGATTCCAAATATTGGTGCTAGTGGTGCCATTGCTGGCGTACTTGGGGGCTACTTCTTGTTGTTCCCAATGATTAATGTTGTAACTATGGTTCCGATTCTTTTCTTTAGAATGATTCAGATACCAGCGCTAGTAGTATTAGGTCTATGGTTTGTTATGCAACTTTTACCTGGTTTACAACAGATAGGTGCAGGAAATAGTGGTGGTGGTGTTGCATTTTGGGCACATATTGGTGGTTTTGTAGCTGGTGTGCTGTTGATTCGAATTATGGGGAGTACACCACAGCTCAGTAGAGCACAGGTTGAGTATTTTGATAGGGAAGAGCCGCGGTGGAGAGAGCGTAGTTAAGGGAATGGTCAACTAAATCAACAAAAAAGCCTGCTAACTCATTGACTGAGTGCAGGCTTTTTTTATGCATACCAACTCTGTTTAATTCATTAATTCATAAGCTGTTCTGATTTAAAAATCTAACTATGAAGCGGAAGGTTTCCGATTTCGTGTGTATTATTTTAAGGCAAACTGATTAAATCAAGGATTACACAAGTCGATACACGAAATCTGGTAAACCGTCTGAAGCGGAATGTGGTTGAGCACCTGACGCTTCTAGCTTGTATATTGTCGGACTCGGTATTAATTCTCAGTATTAGTTCTTCCTAAAGGTTTGTCCTTGAGATCCGTCACAACGTTTCAATTGTATGTTTGCACCTATATCAGGAGAGTTTCCTGCAACATCTAAACATTTACTAGCATGGTTAAAGACTAAATTATCACCACTCCAGTTTAGGATTTGATTAGGACCGCCATTACAAGTGTGTAACACTATATTAGCACCGTCATTTGTATCTATGAGCCATGTATCAAGACACTTGTTGCTATCTGTATGTCTGAGTTGAAAGCCTCCATCAACATAAACCTGCTTAAAAATTTGAGCAGGAGAGCCATTACAATCCCATTGACGGATATTAGTTCTATCCATAGAATTATTTGCTGCGACTTCAACACATTTATTTTGACCTGTTGCTGTTACTAAGCTAAAGTTTGTGTTATCTCTAGGTGTTGGTGGAATTTCAGGAATATTTAAGTTTTCGCCAACCCTGACAATCTTTGCTACTGAAGGTACACCAGCAGCATTCACTGCAAAGAGATAGTAGTATCCAGGAACAAGTACATTTTTGTTTGCGTGTGATTGTAATTCATATTTACCATTGCCAAGATTGGTGAACTTAAGTGAATCTTGACGTAAGTCACTATTAAAGGAATGTGTTACTGCAGAGAATTTAATCATACTAAATCTCTTAATGTCAGTCGCACCACTACCTGTCACATCTACAACAAAATTTTGATTATGTCCTATACCACTTGGCGCACTACTAAATGCAGGGCGAGCTGCAAGATTGCCATTTGAGTCAAATAAATAAGGTGGTGAATAAATCTGACCATCTTGGTGGTCTGCATCACAGAAGCAAGCGCCACCACCTGCGCTGAGTACTCGACCATCTTGTAAAAGTGTAGCTGTAGAATGGTAATTTCTTGGAATATCCATCGCATCAACTTCTCGCCATGCATTGGTTTCAGGGTTATAGATTTCAGGTATTAAACGTGACTGGGCGTCATTAAATCCTATACCTGTGCCATTTCCACCAACTGCCAGTACTTCTCCATTCGGGAGCAAAATTAGGTTGTGGTGAGTTCGTGAGTAATTCATTGAGGCAGCTCTAGACACGACAGGATTTGAATTACTGATATCAATGATAACGCCACTGGCGGAGCTACTTCCATTTACAATTCCACCGACCATAAAAATCTTGTTATCATCCATCATTATTGTTGTTAACTGACCGCGAACAAATTCACCTGTTACACCGTCTTGATTGCGATTACCTTTAGCAACAGTAGTTCCATTACCATCGGTTGAGAGTTCATGCATTTGTAATGTTGGACCAGAGTGGAAGATTGTTCCACGTGGACTTAAATGCAAAACAGGATACTGGTCGGCACCTTGCTGACCAGCGATACCTGCCATATCAATACCTGATAGGTTTTTCCAGACACCTGTAGTAGACGATAGAAAGTCACTTTTAAGGTTCAAACCTAAAGAAACTAAAACATTGTCCTCTGCATCATTAATTGCAGATCCATACCAATGTGGATTTGGCATATCTGCTATACGATTCCATGAATTTCCGTCAAAGATACTAACCTTTTTACGACCTATAACCTCACCACCACCACCAGCAGCTAAAATAGAACCATTAGATAAAGTCACAACACCTGCACAATACATATCATGCGAAGGGTTTCCTACATTTTCAAACGTATTATTTACAGGATCAAAGATTACCGATGCTGTGTTATTCGCATATTGACCTGTTCCATTTGAATTTATAGTGTCGTTATCTGGAGCAGTCCATGCCATTACCCGACCATCCGTAAGATTAGCCATGTGTGTTGCATTAACTGGCCACTGCTGAACAGCACCCCAGAGACCATTACCACTTGAAGGAATAATTACAGACTCTTGTACTGTTGGGTTGGATGGAGGAGGTGGTGCGACATTAGCACCTCCTAAAACACAGTTGTCAAAATGAGCAGTAGACTCACTATAGAGTGTAACCACCGCGTACCTTGTGTTGGCTGGTGCTGTAGCAGTAGCACTATAGTTTTGGTAA
>CALDTA010000174.1:0-3339 GCA_937924455.1 uncultured Deinococcales bacterium | reverse complement strand
TCCTTATTGAAAGAACTAACTTTAAGAGAGCCAGCAATACCATTTACAGAAGAATTACCTGATTAAAATTTATATTTCGCCCTCGTCCTACCCCCTAAAAATCTGGTATACTTCCTAGCTTTTAAGCATTCTTGCTTAAATCATTAGCAACATTATTGACACAACATCGTTAATACGGTTTTCAAAAATAAAGTAGCAACATAGTCGCTGCGGTTAATAGGAATAATGACAAAAGATTTAAACGGTATGCAAAACATCGTTGTACGAGGTGCGCGTGAAAATAACCTCAAAGACGTAACCATCGAACTTCCACGAAATCAATTTATTGTATTTACTGGTGTATCTGGTTCAGGCAAATCAACGCTTGCCTTCGACACTATCTATGCAGAGGGACAAAGGCGCTATGTTGAGAGCTTAAGTGCCTATGCAAGGCAGTTCCTTGGCATTATGGATAAGCCTGATGTGGACTCGATTGAAGGGCTTAGTCCTGCGATTTCTATTGACCAAAAGACGACTAGCCACAACCCTCGTTCAACCGTTGGTACAGTTACCGAAATTCATGACTACTTGCGTTTGCTCTTTGCTCGAGTGGGCAAACCACACTGCCCTGAATGTGGCAAGCCGATTAAGCGTCAATCAGCCTCTGAGATTGTTGACCAACTAACTAAAAACTATCCAGATGCAAAAGCGATGATTCTCTCGCCAATTGTACGTGGGCGCAAGGGTGAATACCGTCGTCTCTTTCAAGATTTGAAAAAAGAAGGCTTTGCCCGTGTTCGTGTTGATGGTACGGTTATGACGCTTGACGAGGCATTTGAAAAGCCTTTGGAGCGTTATGAAGCGCACGATATCGACCTAGTTGTTGATAGAATTGTGATATCAGCAGATGACCGTTCTCGTATTGCTGAATCGATTGAGCTAGCGCTTAATAAAGCAGATGGTTTGCTCCGTGTTTATTTACCAGATGATGGTGTAGACGAGTTGATGAGTGAAAAGTTTGCTTGTGTGGACCACGGTACATTCTTAGCCGAGTTAGAACCAAGAACCTTTTCTTTTAACTCACCTTATGGTGCTTGTAGTCACTGTAGTGGTTTGGGTTTTTTACAGCAGTTTGACCCGGAACTTATTATCGTAGATGGCACGTTATCCATTGGCGAAGGTGCGATTGCACCATGGAGTGGCAATGATGCCACTGTTTACTATTGGGATAGGCTCAAGGCACTAGCTGACCACTACGAAGTTGACATTGGTGAACCGTGGGATGAGTTACCAGATAACTTTAGAGAGATTATTTTCCACGGTACGGATGATTCGATTGAAGTGGCATACACTCGCAATGGTAAAGAGACAATGCGTTTTGAAGCAGAGTTTGAAGGGGTTATTGCTAACCTAGATCGTAGATATAAAGAGAGTTCATCTGATTTTGCAAAAGAAAAACTTGAAGCCTTTATGTCTATGGTGGCTTGTCCGCATTGCGAGGGTACGCGTTATCGTCCAGAGGTACGTGCGGTAAAGGTTTTAGATAAAAATATTGCTGATGTATCTAGCCTAACTGTGCGTGATGGAGTAACCTTTTTCGGTGAACTTACCCTTGAAGGTGCAGACAACGACATCGCTAAGCCAATTATGAAAGAAGTGGTAAGTCGCTTAGGTTTTTTGGAAAGTGTAGGTCTTGATTATCTTACACTGAACCGCAGTGCAAATACACTGTCTGGTGGTGAGGCACAGCGCATCCGCTTAGCGACCCAAGTGGGTTCAGGGCTTACGGGCGTTCTTTACGTGCTAGATGAACCAAGCATTGGTCTACATGCTAGAGATAATCGTCGTCTTCTCAAGACTCTGCTGAGTTTGCGTGACTTAGGTAACACTTTGATAGTTGTTGAGCACGATGAAGAAACGATGCTCGGTGCCGACTATCTTGTAGACATTGGTCCAGGTGCAGGGATTCACGGTGGACAGATTGTTGAACATGGTCCGCCTGAAACGTTTTTGAAAAGTAAGAAGTCACTCACTGCTGAGTATTTGCGTGGTGAAAAGAAAATCGGCGTACCGATTTCTAGACGCTCTGGCAATGGTAAAACTATCAAGATTTTTGGCGCTAGAGAGCACAATCTTAAGAATTTAGATGTGACGATTCCGCTTGGTAAGCTTGTTTGCTTCACAGGAGCATCAGGCTCAGGTAAGTCAACTTTGGTTCACCGAATTCTACATGCTTATATTGCTAAGAAGCTTTACCGTGCTAAGAAGTTACCAGGTAAGCACACCAAAATTACGGGTATAGAACACATCGATAAAGTGATTGAAATTGACCAAAGCCCAATTGGTCGCACGCCTCGTTCAAATCCTGCAACCTATACAGGCATCTTTACAGAAATTCGTGATTTATTCACTAGAGCGCCAGAGTCCAGAAAGCGTGGTTACAAAGCAGGACGCTTTAGTTTTAATGTAAAAGGTGGACGCTGTGAGGCCTGTCGTGGTGACGGTACGGTAAAAGTAGAGATGTACTTTTTACCAGATATTTATGTGCCTTGTGAAGTTTGTAATGGGGCTAGGTATAACAAAGAGACTTTAGAAGTAAAAATTAAGGGTAAGTCGATTTCAGATGTGCTTAACATGACTGCTGAAGAAGGCTTAGAGTTCTTTGAAAATATTCCAAACATAGCTAGAAAGCTTCAGCTTATGCAAGATGTAGGTCTTGACTACATCAAGATTGGTCAATCTTCACCAACACTTTCTGGTGGTGAGGCGCAGCGTATCAAACTAGCCTCTGAGCTTGGTAAGCGCTCAACAGGGAAAACGCTGTATATTCTTGATGAGCCTACTACAGGTTTGCACTTTGCTGATACCCAGCGTTTATTGAAAGTACTTCACCGTTTGGTCAAAGCAGGAAATACCTTAGTGGTGATTGAACACAACATGGATGTGATTAAGACTGCTGACTGGGTTATTGATCTTGGTCCTGATGGTGGGGAACACGGTGGGCAAATTGTAGCTGAGGGGACGCCAGAAGATGTGGCTCGAGCCGAAGGCTCGAGCACAGGTGACTTCCTGCGTGAAATCCCTGAAATTGCGGAACGCCTAGAACGAAAAGCTAGTTAGATTTTTAAATCAGAACAGCTTATGAATTAAGCGGAATTGGGTATTAGACCTTACTCCAAGCATCTATGATGTATTGAGGTAGGTTAAAGAGTAACGCCACAACTACTTGTAAGCCAACAGATAATGCACCTGCAATCAATGAGCTAGCTAGATTAGTAACTATGACCATGGTTACTAATAAACCAGACCCTCTTTCTAAACCGTAACAGCTTCGCTCAACCCAATGGTTTGAAACAAGTA
>CALDTA010000173.1:0-4231 GCA_937924455.1 uncultured Deinococcales bacterium | reverse complement strand
ATGGGGCTATCTTCACGGGTGGGCTCGAGCAATTCCAACAAACTCTCACCTGCTTGAAATGCCCGAACCTTTACGCCCTGTGATTCAATAAGTTCATCGTCACCGATAGCCTGAAATCCAAGCAAGGCATATACTTCACTAGCATCATCAAGTGCTTTCACTGCAATGCCTAAATGGTCGATGATTAAAGCAGAAAAAGCTGCTGGTATTTTTGATGTGTCAATCATGTTTTAAAGCATATCTTTTTCAAAAGTTTTTGACTAGAAAATGAGTGCTTGTACATTCTTGTATTGGATGCCAAGCTAAATTTGGATTGAAGGATATTCAAGGATATTTCTTGAAACATTGCACCTTTTATTCTAAGTGGCAGTTTATGAATGAACAAAAAACTGTTGATTACCCTTCGTTTGAAAACACACTCCCTTAATCAGCATCCAATTTGCGGATGCACACAGTGCTTCTTACCCTTCTTCGTTTTCTTTATTTACCTCTTTTTCTTTAATGACCTCCTGTTACTAAAGGAAATAAGAGTTTGGAAATCTATTTCAACCTAAGCTTTACTTTAGCAGAAGGACTCTGTACCACCTATGTCTGCCGGAATTGCTAATGGTGTTTTCCCTCCTTTCCACCTTAGCCAGAGTCGCTGCTCTTTCTACTCATCTTTATACCGACAAAAGTCTATGGTATTTTGAGCCTCGGGTCACGGCAGCTGAGGCTCTTTTTTATTTTTGCTCTTTTTGATTTTTGCTCTTTTTTATTTTTGATAGCGTCTACTTCAAAAATATAAAACCATAAAAATAAAAAACCATATAACTAAAGCTAGTATCTCTTGCAACGTTGGCAACAAAGTCAGTTGGCAACAGAGTCAAAGCGTTTGTCGCCCTTTGAAAAACTTGCAAGATAGTAAAGTGTGTCTTGAAATACAAGGTACGTCTTTTTTAAAACCAAGAACATGATTGTTATGCCAAACGCACACTCAATTTTTAGCAAGGCACACCCCTAATCAAGTCTTAAGAAAACCTCTTTTTATCGACAAAACTAGGCTTTTCTAACGTATTGTGAAAATTATCTTACACATCATTAACGACTTGTGAAGAGGAACTCAATCTTTTCTCGGATTTGCTTTGTTACCATACTTTCAAGATAGGTACAACCCTATCTGTAAGAGCTTTTTAAGTTCTGACTTTATGTACTATTTTTGGGTGTACTAATTAGGTCGATTCTGCTGAGTTTAAAAAAGAATACACATGAGTTGAAAACTGTTTACTGGATTTATAGCAAGTTACTGAATTTATAGCAAAAATTCACAATAAGTAAAAGTAAGTATTAATTAAGTAAAAGTAAAGATTTACAGTAAGAGTAAAGGTATTCAACTTGAGGGTTAAGTAGAATTTGCGATATTTGAATTCACAAATTCACAGTATAGGTTTTCTAATACTTTTTGGCAGCATCCTAAATTTTATAAATCAGTACTGTTAGTATTTAGAAAACTAAGTAACATAAGGCTAGTTAGTTTTTAGGAAATTAGTTTTAGTAAATGGAGAAAATGATGCTTTCAAAAATCAAACAATACATCATGAGCTCTCTCCTAGTTTGTCTGCTAGTGTTCTTGTTTGCAGTTTCGAGTGCTGGTGTTGCACAAAGTAGTGTTGCACAAAGCGAGGAAACAGGTGCAGAGATAACGGACGCTCAGGCAATCCTTATGCTTGATTTACCCTCAATGTCTATGGGTACACAAATTCAAGTCGTTTCACCTGATTTAACCACTAACTATGGTCTAGCAAGTGTTGTTGATGGTGAGCTAATTTTAGATAATGCGCTCGAGCCCTTCACAGAGGTTCGCTTGCTCATAAGTCATGCTGGTACAGGCGAAATTGCTATGCCAACTGCTATTGTCAGTGAAAGTGGTAGCGATTTTGTTCTCCACATACCAAACGCTGAATCAGTCGTTCAATACATATCATTCCGTAGTTGGTTATCTGCTGAACGTGGTTTACGTATGATATTCCCAGCAGCTTCTGCTTCAAATTAAGTTTAGGTAATTCTTAAAGATAAAGCTCTTCCACGATTAACTGACCTAAGTCAGTTAATCGGCGATGCAGATGTCTGTGAAAACCACACAGCGCGAGTAGGAACGAACTCATTTAGTATGGGTCAACATTACGTGGAAACGCTTCCCTGAGAAGGCCACGGTAAGTCAAGGGTAAAATAAAAATTGTAGAGATAGCTGAGATATAAAATAAGCTAGAGGCTTTGCTTCCCTACGCACTCGAAGCTGTAAAAGCCAAGGTGACACGATACAATGCCAGTACAATAACTTAGTGTTGCTGCAAGCTAAAAAAGCGACTATAAAGTCGAGCGTTTCCACGCAGTCAACACAAAAGGCAAACTCAGATAGTCTCAATCAATCCTAGTGGTTATAAACAATATTCGTAATGTTATGCAACAAGAAGAAGATTCTGATGTTCTGAAGTTATGGAACTATCTTTATCTTCTTGCTGTGAACTGTTGAAAAAAGGGTCATAAACCTCAGCAGAAATCCAGAGATGATGGAGTAAAACTGCTAACTTGCGAGCTACAGCAATCTTAAGCTGTTTACTGATTTTTACTTTATCGGGGTCTTTGCCTTTTTTCTTTAAAGCTTGTTTTTGATGTTCTAAACGGTCATAAGCAAAACGCCGTAAATCACAATCAGGACCAAAGTGACCAAGGATGTAGTTAGCAGATTGCACAAGTAACGATCGTAGATAAGGGTCTCCTTCTTTGGTAATAGACTGTTTAGGGTTGTGATTGCCAGATTGGTCTTGACCAGGTGCCAGTCCTAAATAAGCACCTACAGAACGACTTTTCTTAAACTTCTTGGGGTCAGCCAAGGTAAGTACATAGGTCAGAGCGATGAGTTGTCCAACCCCAGCAACTTGTGTGAGTAAAGCAGTTTCTGGATAGCGTTGTTCTGCAAGTTTAGCTATTGCTTTATCCAATCCTTTAATCTCATTGTCTAGACCTTTAAGTATTTCGATAATCGGCATTAAAGCAGACTTGAGTGTTTCGGGGATGAAGGCTACAACCTTTTTGTGAAATCCAGCTGGATAGACTTGTGGTGGCTTAATTCCAAATGACTTCAACCTTGCTCGCACACTATTGATAAGTTGTTGTCGTGTTTTAAGGAGCACCTTTCTTGACCTAATTACATTTAAGTCTGCTTGCTTTTGTTCATCTCTATGCTCTACTGGGTGCAGCAATGTTCTATCTACACGTGCTAATCGTGCTAACTTTTCTGCATCTATTTGGTCATTTTTTCGTTTGCTTCCGTAAATGAGACTTATCTTTCGTGCATTTGCAACTATCACTTCATGACCCAGGCTCTTTATTAACCGACTCATCCACGGTGAATGCGTTCCAACTTCAAGAATGATTAGACTTGTCTGTAAACTGCTAAAATATTGAAAAAATGTTTCTCGTTCTGTTTTGATACTTTCTCGTTTCCTAATTTCACCATCCTCTTTTTGCATCATGCATACTTCGCTCTTCTTGTCGCTTACATCTAGTCCTACTACCAATTCACTGCTATACTTCTTCATGTCACGTTCCTTCCTTTGAGGCTTTGACCTCGTATCTTTTGCAGACTTTACTGTACTGCGTTTTTGGAACGTGACCTTCTCATTGCATCTTATAATGCTTGTAAGCGCTAAAAATACCTATACTTATGATACAGCTACGCTAAACTATACACATGAAAAAGCTTCTTATTACTGGTGCTAGTGGTTTTCTTGGGTGGAATATAGCCAACTATATCGAAAAGTATCATAAGAACACGTGGGAGGTTGTTGGCACTTATCAATATAACCCTGTTAATCTTCCAAATATTGAAGCTATTAAGATTGACCTAACCGATACAGACGCACTGAACGCAGTGTTTTATCAACACAAACCTGACGCAGTTATTCACGCAGCAGCAGCCTCAAAACCAGCTTTTTGTGAGCAACATCCAAAAGAAACGCATCTAATCAATGTTGTAACAAGCTTGACGCTTGCAAGCCTATGTAAAGAGTCTGCTATTCCTCTAATATTTACCTCGACTGATTTAGTCTTTGATGGCACACAAGCACCTTACAAGGAAACTGACCCAACTTCTGCAAAATCGGTCTATGGCAAGCAAAAAGTAGAGGCAGAGCAGGGTATCTTGGAACGTTATCGTGAAGCGCTTATCTGCCGTATGCCGCTTATGTTT
>CALDTA010000172.1:0-6589 GCA_937924455.1 uncultured Deinococcales bacterium | reverse complement strand
TTAGATGAAGCATGGGCTGTGGTAAATGCTGCTTGGGCTGAAATTGATGACGCTTGGATTGCTTTAGGACAGGCAAACGAAATCCTTGCAAGGCTTTGGACAGAAGCAGATGCAGAATGGGCAAAAATCAATGCAGCTTGGGCTGAAATCGATGCTGCTTGGAAAACTAAGCACTAATTGTGTTCTAAAAACTGACTTTACAGTTTTTTAAAACAAAATCCTAAACATGCGATGAGTGCTCTCCTACAGCATCATCGCATGTTTATTTTTTTATATATAATCAACCCACTTCAAGACCCCCTCTTTTATTTTTTATCTCACTATCTATTTATCTTAATGTTGGGAATAGGTTGGGAATAGGTTGGGAATAGGTTGGGAATGGGTTGGGAATCAATGATTTTGTATCCTCTTTTCAGTAGTGCACTAAAGCTCAATAAGGCGCTACATTTGAGGAGATATAAATGAATAAGTTATCAGTCCTAATTATTAGTTTTGCAGTTGTTGTTTTTTCAGCTTTCTCAACAGCTTCTGCAACAGATTTAAAGTCAGCATGGCTTGAGTATGAAACTGCCCGTAATACGCTAAACGACTCTTATGCACAAGTCAATGCAGCGTGGGCAGTACTTGATGATGGTAAGCAAAATGTTATGGCCAGCTATTTTCAAGTACAGGATAGCTGGGATATCATTCAAAATTCTTGGGCTGAAGTTGATGCTGCTCGAGCTATTGTTGCTAGTACCCTAAAAATAACACTCTCCGATAGTTCAGAACGAGGTTCACGTCCAACATCAGATCCGTTAAGACAATTCAGTATACGATTGAGTAGAGCCAATCAAAACGCACCATGGACACCAGAACCCACTTGGGGTAGTTGGGATGAATTAAGTCAGGCTTGGGCTAGTTTAGATGAAGCATGGGCTGTGGTAAATGCTGAATGGGCTAACCTTGATGACGCTTGGATTGCTTTAGGAAGATTTAACGATATTATAGTAACGTATTGGACAAGAACCGACGAAGAATGGGCAAAAATCAATACAGCTTGGGCTGAAATTGATGCTGCTTGGGCAAGTAAGCAGTGAGTTTCTAAGCAATGAGTTTTAAGTAGTGTTTCAAAACGAATATTCGTTTTAGAACAAAACCCTATAAATACGATGGCTGTCCTCCTACGACACCATCGTATTTTTTCACCCACGTATTTTTTCACCCATTAATCTTTAACAATAAAGCAATCTTAATTTCTAACTACCCCAAGACACTAATGATGATTTTGCATCGTCATCACTGCGCTCCTTAAGTTCTTTCCTTAAGTTCTCCAAGGGACACATGCAAAACGAACTACATAGCGTTGCCCATTCTGTTTAGCTCGATATTTATCTAAAACATTCTTGAGTTCAGTTTGCATTTGCTGCATTTCCTCTAGGCTAAGGTAAAAACTTGTATCCCACATCATTGAGACATCCGATGTGGCAGACATCTTCTGACTATCTATCTCAGGATTATCTCCTACTGAAAACTTAAATAAATTATTTTCATCAATACTGATACTGATGCCAAAAGTCTCAGGGTTTAAAGTACTTTGCTCTATTGAACTAACATAGCTTGATAACATTGGCTCATACCACTGTGCATCTTGCTTACGTAAGAAACTCTTAAGGTCGTAGGCTTGTGTTTTGCAAAATGGTACAAAAAAACGTTTAGCAACCGCTCTATAACGATAGCGCTCCCTACCTTTGTGCATAAAACTGGCAACAGCTTCTAGCAAACCTATTTCTACAAATTTCTTGATACGGTAGTGAGCTTTCATAAATGATAACCCTAGAGATTCACTAGCCTCTTTAATCGTCAATGTCTTACGCATAAAAGGTCTAAGCAGTTCTGTAGTTTCTGTCTCTAACAATAAATCTGCAGCTTCAACATTTGAAACAATTAACAGAGGTAGTTGTTCAGATAACTCATTGCTTAACTGAGATGGTAATTCCATAAACTCTCCATAATCATATTGTGTAGCTTGATAGAACTTAAATTCATAGAGTCTAGTTTAAGTCCTATGTATTTAAGTAGCAATAGGTTAGCGTATCTACATGCTTCGCTCTAGCAATACAGGTATGTCTAATTTCATTGTTATCTGGTTTGGTCAGCTTGTTTCACTTGTTGGCACAGCCATGACACAGTTTGCATTAACGATTTGGGTATGGCAACAAACGGGTCAGGCAACCACCTTAGCCTTGATGGGTTTCTTTGCTTTTGCGCCCACAATCTTACTGAGTCCTTTAGCTGGCGCACTCGTAGACCGTTTAGACCGAAAACTTGTGATGATGCTTTCTGACTTGGGAGCTGGACTAGCAACAATAGTCATTTTTGTTCTGATGTCAGCAGATAGTCTGCAACTCTGGCACTTGTATGCTTTGGCTGCTTGGACAAGCGCATTTTCTGCTTTTCAGTTTCCTGCTTATTCGGCTGCGATTAGTACCATGCTTGATAAAAGTCAATACACTAGAGCAAGTGGCTTGATGTCGGTGGCAGAGTCAGGCTCGAGCATCGCTGCACCCGTCATCGCTGGGGCTTTACTTGTATTTGTTGGTATAGAAGGCGTTTTGTTGATTGACATTGTTACGTTTTTGATTGCACTCGCGACACTGGTTTTTGCTAAAATTCCACGGCTCGAGCCCACCCCAAACGAAACAAAAGCCAGTCTCTGGAGCGATTTCCTCTTTGGCTTCAAATACATCTACAACCACAAACCACTACTTGCTGTCCAACTTGTTTTCTTCTCTTTTAACATTGTCGCAACTTTTAGCTATTTTATGATTGCCCCACTTATCCTCGCACGAACAGGCAGCAGCGAATTGATTCTAGGTACAGTGCAATCTGCTATGGGGATAGGTGGTCTAGTTGGTGGCATTCTCTTAAGTGTTTGGGGTGGTCCTAAAAAACGTATCCACGGCGTTTTAATTAGCATGGCTGTCTTTTGTTTTCTTGGGAGCTTCCTATTTAGCATTGGTCAAAGTGGCACAAGACTGGGTTTAGTATTTTGGATAATTGGCGCAATATTCAGTTCTGGTGTTATACCTATCATGAACGGTTCCAACCAAGCCATCTGGCAAAGTAAAGTGGCTTTAAATTTGCAAGGTCGTGTTTTTGCAGCTAGAAGGCTTATCGCTCAATTGAGTAATCCAATTGCAATGATTATTGCTGGACTAGTTGCAGATAGAATCTTTGAACCTGCTATGCAAGAAGGTGGTTCACTAGTCAATATTTTCAGCCCTCTTTTAGGTAGTGGAGATGGTGCTGGCATCGCCGTCATGTTTTTACTCTCAAGCATCGCAGGCGTTATCATTGTTACTATTGCTTATAGTTCAAAACATGTAACTGAGATTGAAAGCTTATTACCAGACCATGACGAATGAACTTCTATACTGCTTTCTCATTCTAACGTTTTTTGAGTCCACTCTCTGACAGCCAATCATTTCTTAAAGCAATCCCCCTAGCCCCCCTTAATAAGTGGGGAATCTTGTGAAAGTCCCCTTTATCAAGATTTATTGAAGTGTATACCCATCGGACTCAGAATCCATTAGAGTCAGACTGCTTTGTATACTATTAGAGCATCAACTCCAAAGCTGTGACTATATCAATAACCTATACAGCTAACTATATATCAGTCAATTTCACTCTGTGAGCTAACACCAATGATCGTCACAAGAGCATCCACAGTTTGTTGAAAATAGCTACGACCATCATCCAAAAAACTCTTACTATCTAAGTAACCACCTTTACCCGTGTGCGTAGCTGGACCCAAATCATAAAGTACGATAAGTCCTCGACGCATTGCTCTATTCCATGCTGAATAAGCAAAAATTTTCCAGCGCATTGGAAAAACAATATTCGTAAATTTATGCAGGAAATCATTGCCAATAAGATGATAAAGCTTGTCTATCCGTAACAAACCATCATGTGAAAAAATTGCACCACCAAGTGAAATCACAACAACAGGTGCTTGAATCTGACTCTTTACAAAAGGAGCAGCACCTGAAGCAATGCTTCCACCACCGCTATAACCAATCAAAGTCACAGGTACACCAGAACCTGATTGATAACCATTTTCACGTAAGCCACGCAGAATCATTTCAGCAGAGCCTTGGTTATACATAGGACCATAGCGTTTGTCCGCTGCTATGCCAACCTGAAATATATTTCGCATATTAATAATCGTGCCAAGAATCCACTGCCCCCGACGTTTTCGGTTATAAGCCCAGCGCCAAAAAGCACCAAACACTCTCTCGCCAGTTAGTGCTCTATTGGTCACAGCATAGGGGAAAACCTCAAAGATTTCGCAATCATCTAAGTGCTTTTCTAAATGAGAAAGTAAATTAATTTCACGCCCTGCATAGGTATTACCAGAGACACTATGAACACCTGTTAGAAAAACAACAAAATGGCTCTTCTGCGAAGGCTCTACTAAGATTTCCGCACCACCCTGCTTAAAGGCATCTTCTAGACTTTGCTCGTCATCCCTATCGCCATACCAACCCGCCCACCAGCCCAACGTTTCAAAGGGGCTGATAGAAGCAGCTAAAAGAAATGCCAAAACAAGAATAACTAAAGTAGTACCTAAAGCAATCATGATTTTGTATTTTTCCGAAAGAAGAGTTCTCTTAAATCTTTTTGTAAAGGCGTACCAGCGGTCCTGCGCTTCAACGAACGAAAAGCAGCAGTCAACGGATAGCCAATCGTATTTTTTATGACAATATAGAGCAACCAACCAAATACGCTAGCGTAGGCAGCTTCCATCAAAGAAAAATCAAAAGCATAGCGCAAGCCAAATAAAACAAGGATAAAACTCCAAGCAGCTAGTAGCGCAGCGATTGGTCCACCTAAAAAGGGAAGCAATATAAAAAAGCCTAATATCAGTGGGCTATAACCAAGCCCTACCACTCGAAAGGTATCTGCAAAACTCGCAACGTCTCCATGACCTAACAAAATACTGTTAATGAGCCAAATAGATAAAGTCCAGCACACTACGACAACTGCAAATATGACACCTGAAACAAGCAAACTCGCAATAAAGCGTCTTGGCTTAACTTTGTTAGCAAAGAGCACAACTGATTGCCCTAAAGCCTCAGATAATCCAGCAAGCAAGACAATAATTAGAGATATTGAAAAGCCATTGGTAGCAAGCTGAATATCTCTAAAAACAGTAGGGTCAAAGCGAATTGCCCTAAAAAGTGTTGAAAATAAGCCAAGTTCCATTTACGTACTAAGATTATCATAAGCTTAAGTAGAAATATAGCGTATTGACTTAGAAAAGCACAACAAAAGTAGGGGGTTTATTGTCCTAACTGAGACCGTCAAATAATCCAGGCTGTGTCACACTACCTGGTACTTTAAAGTGTTCAGTAGATAGTTTAAATCTTGGTTTATCATCTAGCTTAGAGTCTAAGCCTGTCTTACGCTTAGCAGCCTTATACATTTGCTTAATTTGTTCAGCAAATACACCTTCACCACGCATACGATAACCAAAACGAGGGTCGTTCAACTTACCTCCTCGCATTGCCTTAATGCGGTTTATAACTTTTTCTGCACGTTCAGGAAAATTAGTTTCTAACCAATCTACAAAAAGCTCTTTGGTTCCAAAAGGTAAATGAACGATGTTATAACCAGCAAACTGTGCACCAGCTTCAGCAGCGGCATCTAACAAATCAGGAATTTCGTGGTCGGTCAAGCCCGGAATAATCGGAGCAGTCATTACCCCTACACGAATACCAGCTTCATTGAGCAACTTGATTGCTTCTAAACGCTTTTTGGGTGGACTTGTCCGTGGCTCCATGACTTTACGTAAATCATCATTAAGCGTCGTTATGCTTATGGCTACCGAAATACCATTAAAGTCTGCCAACTTTTGTAAAACATCTATATCTCTAGTTATAAGATGGTTTTTGGTCACAATAGCAACAGGATTTTTAAAGTCTGCTAAAACTTCTAAGCACTGACGCGTTATCTTTAGCTTGCGCTCAATTGGCTGATAGATGTCGGTGACGCCAGCAAACATCAGCGGTTGTGGTTCCCAACTTTTTTTGGAAAGCTCCTTTCGAAGCAGCTCAGCAGCGTCTTCTTTGACCATAATCTTGGTTTCGAAATCTACACCTAAGCTAAACCCCAAATATTCATGCGTCTGGCGAGCATAGCAATAGATACAGCCATGCTCACATCCACGGTATGGATTTAAGCTCTTCGAAAACGGTATATCTGGACTGTTATTACTAGTAATGATTGTTTGAGAGGTGTCTTTATAAAGCTGCGTCGGAAGTTTACGCTCATCTTCAGGGATATCATTATAATCTTCCCAATTATCGCTGACTTCAAGAAGTTCAAAGCGATTTTTAGGATTGAGGGTGGCGGCTCGCCCTCGTGTTGATCGACCTTTTGGTGCTTTAGCTTCTAGCGCTTTATCCTGTAAAGCTGCACCTTCTGCTAACTGTCTTTCTGCTAGCTGTCTTTCAACATCCTCATTGGGAAGATTAGTGATATTAGGCATATGTATTATTATGCCTTAAATTTTAAGTATTTTCAAGCAGCTATCTAGCTACCCACT
>CALDTA010000171.1:0-2708 GCA_937924455.1 uncultured Deinococcales bacterium | reverse complement strand
GCAACGCCAAGTCTAGCCTTACAAGTTTTAACTTTAAAACTTAGAGACTTATACTAAACTGAAAGAAGAAAGTCATAATCCATTAGCAGAAAAAGTTGTCATCAGAACCGAAGGGCACACAAGTTACAACGCTTCGATATGTTTGTGATTATGACATTTATGATTCACTTCGGTATTATTTCAATAGCAAAAATGCTATACCTTTCTCCCCTCCCTCAAAATTTGGGAGAGGGTTGTTATGGCGAATATACCCCACAAATAACGATAGACTTAAGACATGTCCTTTGATGCCGTCCGCTTTCTAGAAAACACCATCCGCATTCCTAGCACGTCTGGTGAAGAAAAAGCTGTTGCAACCTATCTCATGCACACAGTCACTGCCTTTGCAGATGAAACTTTTGTTGATGACAGTACTAGTTTTGTCGCCCATTTTAAGGGTGGTACAGGTCCAAACATTCTTTTTCTAGGTCACATAGACACCGTGCCTGGCAACATAAAAGTCAGAACTGAAGACGGTAACCTCTACGGACGTGGTGTTGTCGATGCCAAAGGCTCAACCTGTACAGCCCTTACTGCAGCAATCGAACTCGTCAACGAAGGGCATAAGCTTAACTTCACTGTGATTGGCGCTAGTGAAGAAGAGGCACCAACCAGCAAAGGTGCACGTTTTGCACTTGAAAACTACGAAAACCCTGACCTACTCATCATTGGTGAACCTAGCAATTGGGACGCCATAACACTGGGCTACAAAGGCAGACTTGTCCTAAAAGTTACCAGAGAAAAAGAAAACTTCCACAGCGCTGGCAACGACACAACCGCAGCCGAAGACATGCTCCCTCTTTGGAATGACTTAGTAACTTGGAATGAAGAACAGAATAAGGATGCAAAAGGTATCTTTGATGCTATTCAACTTGCACTACAAAGCATCAATACAGAGAGTGATGGTATGACGCAAAGCTGTAAAGCTAGTTTTGGTTTTAGATTGCCACCAGCTTACCCACCTGAAAGAGTTATGGAGCTTATTCAACCTATACTTTCAAACTACGATGTAACTGTAGAGCCAACAGGCATGGAACAACCATACCGAGGTCCAAAAGATACTGAGCTTACTAGAGCGTTTCGTGTTGCCATTCGTGAACACGGTGGCAAGCCAAGATTTAAAGTCAAAACAGGAACATCAGACATGAATGTCGTCATGCCTCACTGGGATGTACCTGTGCTTGCTTACGGTCCTGGTGATTCTGCACTAGACCATACACCTCATGAGCATCTTGAGTTAGCAGAATATGAAAAGGCAATTGCCGTCTTCAAAACAGCACTACTTCGACTACAAAATTGATTGGCTAGATGTAATTAGCGTGATAAAAAATTAAGATGCTTTGACATGTAATTTACACTGTTTTGATATATGTCAACCTATACTGTTAGAAACAGAAAGCGGTCGCAAGCATATGTCCAAAACGTCTATCAGCACAACCAAAAACAAAAAGTCTTACGACCTTGTCTTGCAAGGGGGTGGCGTGAGAGCTATTGCTTTAGTAGGTGCTATTAGAGAGCTTGAAAACCAAGGCTATGTCATGCAGCGAGCAGCAGGAACATCTGCTGGTGCTATTGTAGGTGCGCTCTATGCTGCTGGCTATACAGGCGATGAACTTTATGACGTCGTCAAAGAATTTAACTTCTCAAAACTGCGTGACAAAGATTGGGTTGACCGTCTTCCCTATGTTGGCAAAGCCTTAAGCATATTGTGGACAAAAGGTATTTATGAAGGCGATGCACTTTTTAACTGGCTCAAAGGATTGTTCGATGCAAAAGGCATCAAGACTTTTGGCGATTTGAGAAATCACAACTTTACAGATAAAGATGGTGTGGTTTCCCGATACAAAATTCAAGTCATTGTTTCAGACATTACCCAAAGGCAACTGCTTGTGTTGCCAAGAGATGCTAAAAAAATCGGCATGGAACCCGATGAACTGAGCGTACCGCTGGCTATACGGATGAGCTCGAGCATACCCATCTTCTTCGAACCAGTCCACTTTAAAAATCCAGTGACCAACAAAGTACACATCCTTGTCGATGGTGCAATCCTTTCAAACTTCCCAATCTGGTTTTTCGACACCAAAAAACCACGCTGGCCTACCTTCGGGTTGACGTTAAAAGATACCGAACCAGACAAGAAAACAGCAGAACACGTTAAAAAGACACTGCGTGAAGAAGAAATTATTAAACGACGCTATGGCATTGTTGGTTACCTGACTGATTTAGTTCAAACCATGCTGGTAGCACACGACAGGCATTACCTAGAAAGATCAAACGAATCTCGTATGATTACCATTCCAGCACTTGGCATTGGTCTAACTAATTTTGATTTACCTGATGATTGTATCGAAGCGCTTTTTGAATCGGGTCAACAAGCCACCAAACAGTTTTTAGATAAGTGGCACTTCGAAGATTACATTCGGGAATTTCGTAATGAGACTAGTAATGATACTAGTGATGAGAGTAGTAGTGATGTTGAACAAAAACCGCTAGAAAAACAAAATTTGGATGACAGTTTGTTTGGGCAAGAAAATATCATTTTTCAGTAAACAAGACCTTATACTAAACTGAAAGAAGAAAGTCATAATCCATTAGCAGAAAAAGTTGTCATCAGAACCGAAGGGCACACAAGTTACAACGCTTCGATATGTTTGTGATTATGACATTTA
>CALDTA010000170.1:0-5044 GCA_937924455.1 uncultured Deinococcales bacterium | reverse complement strand
TATTTTGCTTGAAAAGCATATTCCGATAGCTGCAGGGCTTGGTGGTGGCTCTTCGGATGCTGCTGCTGTGTTGATTGCTCTAGACGAAATTGTCGCTTGTGATGCTATTGATTTGTTAGCGCTCGCTGAGCAACTCGGTTCTGATGTGCCCTTTTTTGTTGTAGAAGATGCCGCAGCTCGAGCCCGAGGTAGGGGAGAGCTACTAGAGCACTTGAGCCTAGCGCCCTTACACATAGTATTAGTCAATCCTCAAATAGCTATAAGCGCTAAAGAAGCTTATGAAGCTTTAGAGAGTTTTGCAACACCCTTGGACGAAGGCGATTATTTTCAAAAACTGGCAGTAGGACAAGTACAGGGCTTCAATAGTTTAGAACTTCCTATGACTAAGAAATATCCAGTTGTAAAAACTGTTTTAGATAGCCTAAGCGCTGAAGGTTTAGAACAAGTTATGATGTCGGGTTCTGGTTCAAGCTGTTTTGCAGTTTCAACTGACAAAATGCTTCTTGAGCAAGCTGCTGAAAGTTTGAAAAGAAGTCATCCTGAGTGGTTATATTGGGTGACAGCTACTTTACACTCAACTGATACCGAGCCCGACAATATCGTTAATTAAGTAACCAGCTAGAAGCTGTCAGGTGCTCAACCACATTCCGCTTCACAGTTAGATTTTTAAGTCAGAATACCTTATGAATTTCAGAATACCTTATGAATTAGTGGATGAATTAAGCGGAATTGGTATGAGTAATTGCTGGAAGAGAAGACTCAGTAAGAGTATGAGTTTAATTAATCCCTCAACCATAAAAGTTAAAAGTAAGTTATTTGTAAATTATTTTTACGCATCGAGTGAATGTCCATAGTTTGCCTTAAGTAAGCCTTTGCTCCGTCCTAGACGTGTATTTAAGCGTTCTTCATTACCATTACCTTTATGGTTATTACAAATTCCAAAACATGATTTTTTATGAGAGTATGCTGTTTTGGCTTCATTTTTTCAATATCACTAGCTGATTCTTAGTGCTCTAATATCTCTAACAAGGAGTAATTTCAGATAACGAAATAATCTGAAATTTTAGAGGCGTTTTTGAGCTGATGATGTGTTGCTTATGTTTTGATTGGAGGATCAAAACTGCTTTAAGTAGCTCAAGAATAGTTTAAGAAAATATTTCAAAATTTATGGGGGAATGAGGGATGTCAAACCTTATCTATTTTAAAAGAGTATGTTTTGTACTCGGTTTGTTTAGTTTTGTGTTTTTTATAGCAAATGCACAAGCACAAATTTCGAATAATTTTAATGCTGAAGTCAAACTGTTTGCTAATACTCAGCAGGCATTTGATCTGTTTGGCAGTGCTGTCGACGCGAGTCAGGGAAATACAATTGTTGGCTCACGTTGGGCAAGTGCTGGTATTGCTAGCAGTGCAGGTGCAGCTTACATCTTTTCACAGGATGTCAATGGTCGCTACAAGGAAGATGCCAGATTACAACCGCAAGATATTTCTGCCAATGATGAGTTTGGAAGTGCTGTTGCTATCAGCGGTGATATCGCTGTTGTGGGTGCTTATGGACACGATGGTGTTTTTGGCAGATTGAAGCTAGAAGACAGTGGTGCTGTTTATGTGTATAGATTGCGTGCAAACGGTAACTGGGTGTTAGAAGCTAAGCTCGAGCCGCAGGATGCATCTGCTGGTCTTGGCTTTGGTCGTGCAGTTGCGCTTGAAGATACAGTGCAAGGTACTACGCTTGTTATTGGTGCAGCAGGTGCTGGAGGTAACAATACAGGTGCCTTTTACGTTTACGAATACGACAGAGGAGCGTGGCTTGAGGGCACACGTGTTACACCACCCTATGCCCAAGCAGGTGATGAAATTGGGTCGGCAGTTGCCATCAGTGGCGATGCACTGTTGGTGGCTGGTGCAGGTGCAGACGCTACGGGTACAGCCTATATTTACCGAAGACACAAGAATAGAAATAATCAAGGTTGGCAAGTTGAAGCAGCTTTAAGCGCTGGTGATCGTGCAAGTAGAACCTTCTTTGGCTACTCAGTCGCGCTAGACGGTGACATTGCCTTAATCGGTGCCTTAGGTGATGACAGTGTTGCAACTGATGCAGGTGCAACGTTTGTCTTTGAAAGACAGGCTAGTGGTGACTGGAAAGCAGCAGGAAAACTACTAGCACCAGATGGCTCAAGAGATGATAAATTTGGCGGTGCTATAGCACTTGAAAATGGTGTTGCTGTGATTGCTGCCCAACAGCATGACAGTCTGGCAACGAATGCAGGTGCAGTTTACATCTTCACTCGAATGGCTGAGGCAAACTGGCAGTTGCAAGATAAAGTTGTAGCTGTAGATAGTCGTCGTTCAAATCACTTTGGAAGTGCGCTTGCATTAGAGAATGGCAAGCTTGCAGTTGGCGCTGCCAGAGATAGTGACTTAGCAGAAACGAGTGGCTCTGCCTATGTCTATGATGTTACGCAAGGTATATCAGGTCAGACTATTCAAAGAATAGCAGATAATACGTATGAACAGCCTGTATTAAATAGTGCAAATACAGTGAGTACTTTAAATACCGCTGGCTTTGGTCTAGGTAACTTCTTTTCAGGCTTGAGAAATTCAGATAACAATCAGTTTGACGGCTTTAATCAGGGTTTTGGAAATCAGAGTCAGTTTAATCAGGGTTTTGGAAACCAGAGTCAGTTTAATCAAGGTTTTTCTTCGTCTGGTGGAACAACTCGTAACTTAGGTTCGAATCAAGGTTTTGGCAATCAAGGTTTGAATAATCAAGGTTTGAATAATCAAGATTTTGGCAATCAGGGCTTAGGTTTGAATAATCAGAGCTTTGATAATCAAGATTTTGGTAATCAGGGCTTTGACAATCAGGGCTTTGGCAATCAAGGCTTAGGTTTTAATAATCAGAGCTTTGATAATCAGGATTTTGGCAATCAGGGCTTTGGGAGTCAGGGCTTTGGCAATCAGGGCTTTGGCAATCAGGGCTTTGAGAGTCAGGGGTTTGAGAGTCAAGGTTTTGACAATCAAGGCTTAGGCAATCAAGGCTTAGGCTTCAATAATCAGAGTTTTGATAATCAAGGTTTTGGTAATCAGAGTTTTGGTAACACGCAAAGCTTTGGTAATCAGAGTTTTGATAATCAAGGCTTAAATAATCAAGGTTTTGGGAATAAGCAAGGCTTTGGGAATAGTCAAGGCTTTGCGAATAGTCAAGGCTTTGGGAGTCAGAACTTTACTGGTAACTCTGGTTCACGCAGAAATCTTGGATCTAATCAACAAGTTGGTCATGGTTTGAATAATCAAGGTTTTGATAGTAATCAAGGCTTTGGGAATCAAGGCTTTGGGAATCAGGGCTTTGGGAATCAGGGTTTTGGCAATTCTGTGAATAATAATCCTAGTGGATCTAACTCTTTATTTGCGGCGCCTAGTGGTTTTGAAAATAGTGGCTCACAAAACCAGAACAACACTAGCTTCAATCAAGATAGTAATCAAGGTGAAGGTTTCTTAGGTTTGGGACGTCTTTTCAGAAATCCAAACAGACCACGTGTAGAAGAAGACAGTACGCCTAGGTTAAGCAATATTACAGAACAAGAAGCAGCGCAAAACCAAAATTCAGGTTTGGTGGGATTAGGTAATAGCATTGGTAGACAATTAAGAAATTTAGGTAATGGCTTTAACCAGAGTAATAATAACCAAACGGCTTTTTCAAACAACACTAGATCTTCGAATGTTATGGATTTGCGGAATCAAGTCAATCGTGTGGGGGATTATGTTGAGCTCGAGCTGCCCCGATTCACTACCCAAGTCATATACTTAAGTTCTGGTCTTCCACAAGGTCTTCAACTGGATACGCGTCAAGGCGTTATTTTTGGTGAGATTGCTAGAGGCGCTGTAGGTGATTACGATGTCTTCATTCAAGTTGATGATGGTCAAGTGCAACTTACAGAAGGTTTTAGGTGGCGCATTAACCGTTAGTAGAGTATAAGGTCTAAAGCCAACAGTTTTAGATTTAATATATTGTTTGCCTATTTTCGAACGCATACTCGAAAATAGGCAATATTTTGCCTGAACATGATATTGATATGTGCTTTAACAACGAAAAATGGCATTTGTGTAACTACACCTATCATTCGTCATGTTGGCTTGTTAAGTGAGTCTTGTAAACTATATCTAATACCGAAATGAAGCACAAACGTTAATCTATCAAGCTTGGATTAAGATTTTGGTATACACTAGGAGAAGTAAGTTGGTCATATGAAGGCATTAGGGGATTCCTGTCTTATTGTTTGAATATGCTCTGACTGAGGGGAAAGGTGCTGTTTGAAGCACTCAAGTTGTTTTATCCATATTATTAAATATATAAACTTATTGACGAAGGTTTCTTTATGATATTTGGGCAAGAATTAAAGCTATTTAGTGCCAATGCGACGCCAGATTTAGCCAATGCAATTGCTGAACAATTAGGTCAATCTCTTTGTAAAAGTGACGTCACTGAATTTCCTGATGGTGAAACACGAGTACAAATTGGTGAATCTGTACGTGGAGCAGATTGCTTTATCATCCAAAGTACTTCAGCACCTGTAAATCGACATATTATGGAACTGATGGTGTTTAGTGATGCGCTAAGACGTGCTTCAGCTTTTCGTATCAATGCAGTCGTGCCCTACTTTGGCTATGCCAGACAAGACAAAAAGCATGATGCAAGAGAGCCAATCACAGCTAAGTTAGTTGCAAATATGTTTCAAGTAGCTGGCATCAACCGTGTTATCACACTTGATTTACATGCTGGGCAGATTCAAGGTTTCTTTGATGTTCCTGTTGATCACATGACTGCTATGGGCATATTGTCTGAAAGGCTTAAGCGAGAAGATTTAAGCAATAGTGTGATTGTCTCACCAGATGTAGGTCGTGCAACAGAAGCAAGAAGACTTGCTAATATTCTTGGGCTTGACCTTGCGATTTTGTACAAACGCCGTAGTAGTCCAACGGAAACAGCTGTATCGCATGTTATTGGCGATATTAAGGGTAAGCGCCCGATTATGATTGACGA
>CALDTA010000169.1:0-4810 GCA_937924455.1 uncultured Deinococcales bacterium | reverse complement strand
GGTTTAGATAACTTTGATGGCAACGTGGTAGTTTTTGTCGGACCTGTTGTTCGTCGAAACGAAATCAATGTTATGCAAAAGGCATTAGTGAGCCTTGGTTATCAAGTAGAACTATATGGTGGTCCTGCGGGTAGTAATGCGCCTCGTAGTCAATTTGCCCCACCTAGTGCATCCGACCTAGACGGTTGTAGTGCGCCCGGTAATAGTCAAGGTAGAGGGAATGGTCAGGGTAGAGGTAACGGAAATGGCAACTGTGATGCGCCTGGTCAAGGAAATGGCAATGGAAATGGAAATGGTCGTGGTAATGGCAAAGGTAGAGGGAACTAAAAAAGTTAAGTAAAAATTTGTAAGTAGTTTGTTTATGAAAAAAGGCATTTCCTTGATAAGGGGAAATGCCTTTTTTAGCGTGGTGCTGTGCCCACGGATTTTTGCGAATATTCTAGAATAGTGGGATGTGCTTGGTTAATTATCTGATTTATATACTTTTCTATAAATAGGCACAGCTCATGTTATGAAGTAGCTCGTTAATTTCATATTTTAGAAAAAAGGCACTTCCTTGTTAAGGGGGAAATGCCTTTTCGTAGCGTGGTGCTGTGCCCACGGATTTTTTGCGAATGTTTTAGAATAGTGGAGTGTGCTTGGTTAATCATCTGATTTATATGCTTGTCTATAAATGAGTACAGCTCATGCTACGAAGTAGCTCGATACTCGCACTCCGCTCGCCAATTCACTGCGACAGCAGTGAATCGTGGAAGTGCTTATTCTAAGCGTTTGTAGCTTCTTAGAGGTTTCCCAAATATTCAAAACACGTTACAACATTGGTAGGGTATTCAAATGCTGCAATGCAACATGCCCAGCAAGCATCCTTGCAGCTTTACGCAGTTCTAAAGATTCTGGATGGTCAGGGTTGGCAATCACAAGCGGTTGTCCTTCATCGCCAGTTTCACGTATACGTCTAGCAATAGGAATGTTGCCAAGGATAGGTAGATTTTCTTTTTCTGCAAAATCCACAGCACCACCTTCACCAAAGATGTAATCACGTGTGCCATCTGGTAATTGGTAGTAGGCCATGTTTTCAATAAGACCAAGCACAGGGATGTGTGATTTACGAAGCATACTGTGTGCTCTGCTTACGTCAGCAAGTGCCATATCTTGGGGTGTTGTTACCAGTACTGCGCCTGTAACAGGTACGAGTTGCGAGAGCGATAGCTGTACATCACCTGTACCTGGTGGAAGATCTACGATGAGATAGTCGAGTTCACCCCACAGAGATTGCTCCAGCATTTGCTTAAGTGTGCCGTGAAGAATTGGACCTCGCCAAACAAGTGCTTGACCGTCTTCAACAAGATTAGCTATTGAGATGACTTTTACACCATAGCTTTTAAGGGGCAGAATGTTTTTATCTTCATCTGCCATTAGGCGCTTACCTTCAACTTTATACATTTTGGCTTGGCTAGGACCATAGATGTCTGCGTCAAGCAGACCAACGCTAGCACCTTCTAGAGCAAGGCTGGCAGCCAAGTTGGCAGATACCGTTGATTTTCCTACGCCACCTTTACCTGCTGCTACCGCAATTACATTTTTGACGTCAGGAAGGGCATCTTTTTGGGCGGGGCGCACGTTACAAATGAAGTTAACATCAACGCTACCTACTTGGTTTAACTGCCCAACTACTTGTTTTATGTCAGCTTCTAAGGCAGCTTGAGCAGGAGAGTTTGGTGTCATAAGGTCAACGGTTATGACAACGCTCCCCCCAAGATTATCTATCTTATTTATCATGCCAAGATCGACGATATCTTGTTGCATTTCTGGATGGTTGATTTGTTTTAAGGCTTGAATGATGTCTTGTTCTATTGACATGAATTGGTACTCCTAGCTTGACAAATAGCTTGACAGCTTTCTCCTAATGAAGGTGCCAAAGGTCACTTTATGAACATATCATCATGAAGTTGTCTCGGCACGACGTTGCACATCCATATAGAGTAGTGCAAATCTTTATAGGAAGCACAGTAACAGCTTTTAACTACCTTTCACAAGAACACAGATTCCACTTTTATTTGCTGAATTTAGGGTTGATGTTAAGGCAATTTTCATCATGCCTGAAACTATATCCGCAATTATGGAATTACTTTAGGGCAACGGGGCATTATTATTGTGCAAGCGTCACGCTACAAAATACAAGAATTATTAGGTACACAAGGTGCAGTTTCTACGTATCAGGGATTGGATATGTTATCCAACGAACCTGTTTTCTACTACCGCTCTCAAAATGAGCCTTTAGAAAATGCAGGGCAGCTTCTTTCTGACAATATTCCAGATATTTTGAATATGAAGTATTCATCTGGGATGACACATGTTGTTACTGCTATTCCACCTGAGCGAAAAGTTTTAAAAGGTCGCTTGGACGATTCACAGCTCGAGCAGTTCCTCTTAGACACAGCTCAAGCACTAGAAGATGCAAGCAGCGCAGGTGTTATTCATGGCGATATTCGTCCTGAGCGTATCCTCTTTGATGGTTCAAAGTACTTGATTGAAGGCTATGGCATACGTTGGGAACTTCTTTCAAATCGTTTTAGTGCGCCTGAGGCACAACAGCCTGAGGCACAGCAAAGCATTGCTGGTGATGTTTACAGTTGGGCGAAAACAGTCAGTGTTTTTGTGCCAAAGTCAGTTCCAAAAGCTGTTATTAATCTGTTGAAGCGTTGTATTCAGCAAGATGCAAGAGAGCGTCCACTACCCGAAGATATTACTAAAGAACTGGGCAGTCTTTTTCTTGAAACTTCTAAAGTTAAACATCCAACGGTTATCAATTTAAAACAAACCATTGCAGATGCACAGCCAGCTTTGCTTGATAACTTATTGCCTCAAAATGAGGTTAAATCTGCTATACAGGTTGATTCTGCCATGCAGGTTGATTCTGGTAGTGAGATTGATTCTGCCATACAGGTTGATTCTGCCATACAGGTTGATTCTGCCATACAGGTTGATTCTGCCATACAGGTTGATTCTGCCATACAGGTTGATTCTGGTAGTGAGATTGATTCAGAAGACATTGTCTTGAGTGGTGACTCTGATACGAAAATATCTGATAGGGAAACAGTAGCAGAATCTGGTAGTGAAGTTAAATCAGAGAATGTAAACAGTACACAAGAGCGTTTAGCTAAAGCAATGAGTGTATTGAAGAATGATTCTGGGGTAAATCCTGAGTTAAATTCTGGGTCAACTGATGCTAAAAATAACGAAATTGGCACTAGCGAAATTGGCAGTAATAAGATTGACACTATACCTTCACCTAAAGCTGTAATGCCTGAGTTAGATGTTGAAATAGAAACTGAATCTGGGCTGGATAGTCAAGATAAGCATCTGGAAGACACAGAAAATTTGTTTTTACTAAATTCTGACGATTCTGATATAGCAAAAGTAAAGGCTAGTTCAGAGGCTCATGAAACAGAAATCACAGGCTTAGATACATTAGATACAATAGAACACAAATTTGCTTTTGATGATGTACAGGATATCAATATAGATGTTGTTGATTTAGATGGTCAGACATCTAGTGATGTAACTAATGATTTTGATTTAGCTACTCAGGTAGATGTAAATATCTTAGACGACCTTCTTTCAGATATTGCACCTGTTCCTACTACTAAAGTGCCAGAGCAAGTAGAAGATAAAGTTAGTGATTTTGATTTTACCAGTCAAGCTGTAGGTGAGACTGAGGCAAGTCTAGATTTGGAAGAACAGGCTATTGAAAGTATTTTTGCAGAGCCTGAGGAAGAAGAAAGTGAAACTACAACAGGTTTTGATGTTTCTGGTTTAGATTTTAGCGGAGATGGTTTTAATATTGATTCCTCTTCACCTTCTGTTGCTGTTGATTTAGAGCAAGATACTGTCACTAAAGCTGCTAGTGTAGAAGATTCAAAAGCACTACAGGAGGCTTTGGAAGAAGCAGAAACTGATTTTGATTTACCTGAGTCGTTACTACCAAAGCCGCAAATAGCAGGGCAGCAAATAGCAGGGCAGCAGAAAGTAGATGTCGAAGTAGATGTTAATGAGTTGTTGCCAAATACGACACAGCTCGAGCACGCCTTTGCTGCTCTCTCTACACCTGAATCTGTCACAGACTCATCCATGGGCATTGGTCAAAGTACAGCAAGACTTGGCGCTCAATTGTCAGACACAAACTTAGATGAAAGTGCGTTACTGCCAAATACGACACAGCTCGAGCACGCCTTTGCTGCTCTCTCTATGCCTGAAACTCTCTCTATGCCTGAAAATAGTGTGGAAGAGCTAGTTAGTCATGATAAACAAGCAAGTCAGAATGAAAAAACTATAGAAGATAACTTTGAAAATGTTTTCATGTCTGATGTTGAAACAGATAGTGTAACTACTGTAGCTAAAGCTGATTCTCAAGTAGCCAGCAAAACAGTAGAAGACCTCACTGATACCCAAGAAGATTTGATGCTTGTCGATTCAGATTTGTCAGATGTAGAGACTCTAAATGTAGAAATTCCAGATTTAGAAGTTCCAGATCTAGAAGTTCCAGATCTAGAAGTTCCAGATATGGTAGCTAGTAACGCAACAATTCCGAATAGTGCAAAGCATATTGAGAACAATAGCGATTCTTTAGAAGAGTCTGAATATCTATTGGCATTTGATGACGAAGATGCTGAAAACGTTGCAACAACGTTGCCAAAAGTGAAGCAGAATTCTTCTGTAACTCCTTTTGATACATTTGTTGATGACATGGATGATGAAGCAAGTGCATTTGCTACACGTCATGACGGTTTTGATGCTATGCAGGCTGCTA
>CALDTA010000168.1:0-3809 GCA_937924455.1 uncultured Deinococcales bacterium | reverse complement strand
TGATTCGTGCCTACTTGAGTGAACAAACACACCCACTGCTTGCGCCTTTACGAACACAAATTTCAGATATGTTGCGTGAGTATGAAATCGCAGGTAAGGGTAAAGTTGAAGTAGAAGTGATTGACCCTGCCAATGACCCTGAACTTGAAGCAGAGGCAAATCAGAACTATGGTATTCGTCCACAACCATTTCAAGTAGCTGATCGTTACCAGTCGGCTTTAGTGAATGCTTACTTCAATATTTTAGTACGCTATGCTGACCAGAGTGAGGTCTTAGGCGTCAATGATTTAATTGAAGTTGAGCAAAGTAGCACTGGTTTAGATGTTAATTTGCGTAACTTTGAATATGACCTGACCCGTAGTATCAAGAAAAGTGTCTTTGGTTTTCAAGATGTGAATAGTTTGTTGGCTTCGCTTGATGAGCCTGCCAAGCTGACGATTCTTGCTACGCCAGATAGTTTACCAACAGAGCTGCTTGAAGGCTTGGATACTATCAAAAAGGTTGCGAATGAATTAGCGACTGAGGCTGATGGCAATTTAGTTGTTGAAGAGGTTGATCCAAATACTGCAAGTGGGCGTTTTGCACCTCAGAGTCTTTTGGATAGCTATGGCATTCAGCCAATGGCAACATTTTTATCTAATAACAGTTTTTATCTATATACCCTTTTGGATGTTGGTGATAAAACACAGGTAATTTACCCAATCAATGATTTAAGCGAAGCCAATATCCGCAGTAGTTTGGAGTCTGGCTTAAAACGTTCTGCACCTGGTTTTTTAAAGGTTGTGGGCATATGGGCACCACCAGACACACCAACCCAAAACCAATTTGGACAACAGATACCTCCGCTCTATCAAGTGAGTGCTATTCAGGAACAGCTTAGTGCTGATTATGAAAGTCAGACTGTTGATTTGAGTACAGGTGAAGTACCAACAAGTATAGATATTTTGCTTGTACTTTCTCCGAAGAACCTTGATGATAAGGCTCGTTATGCCATCGATCAATTTTTGATGCGTGGTGGTTCGGTGATTGTTGCGGGTGGTCATTATAACATTTCTGTTGATCAGTTTTCTGGAGGCTTAGGCTTAGAAGCGGTTCAGGGTGATTTGAAGGAAATGCTCGAGCACTATGGCGTAACAATCGGCACTGAACTTGTCATGGACCAGCAAAATGCACCTTTCCCTCAAGAAGTCACTCGTAACGTACAAGGATTTCAGATTCGTGAAATTCAAGCGATTGACTATCCATTTTTTGTAAACGTTACTTCCAAAGGTATGGCAGAAGGTCATCCAACAACAGCGAGTGTACCTGCTGTGATGATGGCATGGTCATCACCCCTGACAGTAAACGAAGCAAAAACAGCAGAGATGGAAAAAGATATATTGCTAAGTTCATCACCCAATGCTTGGCTTCGTAACACTTCAGATATTCAGCCAAACTTTGACTTAAACCCTGAAAATGGTTTTGCTGTTGAAGGCGAGTTACAAAGCTATCCGCTAGCTGTTGCTTTGCGAGGTTCTTTCGAAAGTTTCTTTAAAGGGAAGCCTTCACCACTAGACAATAGCGATGCTACTAGTGAAGATGGAGGATTTACAACCGAAACTGTAGAAAACTCACCTAATCTTTCAGCGATAGAGCAATCGGCTGACAGCGCTAGACTTGTAGTCATTAGCTCTTCTGAATTTATCAATGATTTAGTGTTGCAACTTGCAGGAAATTTAGGGCAAGACCGTTCTCTCAATAACCTACAGTTTGTGCAAAATGCTGTGGATTGGTCAGTTGAGGATGCAGACTTACTTAGCATTCGCTCTCGTGGTAGCCACACAAGAATTTTGCAACCACTTGATGATACACAGCAGCGCACATGGGAGCTAGGTAATTATCTTGTAGCTATTGTTGCGCTGATAGCGATAGCTGCTTTCTGGCAAATTGCTCGTCGTAGACAAAGACCGATTATTGATTTTGGGAGTGAAGCATGAGTAACCCAAATGAAAAAGATCTAAATATGGATCATCAAGTAGTAACTGAATCTGAGATGACTGAAAATGTAGAGCAAGAAAACTATGCAACAGTAGGACCACAAGTAGGACCGCCAGCAGGACCACAAGTAGGACCACCGCGTATGAACATGGCAAATACCTTGTTGCTTTTAGTTGCTTTAGTACAAGCTGCCTTGGTTGGCTATATGTTCTGGAATCAAAACAGGACGGTAACTGTGAGTACTGCACCTTTGATTGCTGAAGAGCTAAGCTTAGATGATGTACACACAATTAGTATGAGCGATGCAGATGGGGAAGTCGTTAATCTTGCTCAACAAAACGGCGAATGGGTTTTGCCTGATGCAGGTGAGTATCCAGTTACAGCCAGTAATGTAACTAATCTGTTTTCTAAACTGCAAGATATTGACAGCCGCACTGTTATCGCAAGCAATAAAGCTAGCTATAAACGTTTGCAAGTCGCAGATGATGACTTTGTACGCAAGATTGATTTAGACTTCGCTGATGGTAAAAAACAGAGTTTCTATTTAGGGTCTTCGCCTTCTGCAAGTAGCATTCATGTTCGTAGTAGCACTAGTGATAGTGTCTACTTGAGTAATGATATCAATAGTTTTGATGTGCGTACCAACAGTGGTAATTGGGTCGATACAAATTATCTAACGTTGATTAGTAATGAAATTATTGAATTGGAACTAAAAAATGCACAAGGTGACTTTAGCTTCACACGGTCTGAAGATGGTACGTGGCAATTAGCAGGGCTTCCTGCTGATGCAGAGTTAGATAGTTCTGCGGTAGATAGCTTGATAAATAAAGTAAGTAGCGTAAGGATGATTCGACCACTTGGCAAGACTGCTGAGGACAGCTATAACGTAGCAGAACCACAAGCTGAAGTGACGATTACGACTGCAACTGAACTTGTGCCTGAATCTGAAGAAGCTACTGAGTCTGCTGAAGCGTCTGAGAATGGTGTAGCAGAACCTGAGGTTGAGATAGAACGCAACAGCTACAAGTTGATTATTGCTGCCAATATCGGTGATGAAGGTTATGTCGCTAAGCGTGATGCGTCTGACTATTATGTGTTGCTTTCAAGCTTTAATGCAGAAGACTTTGTGACTAAAGGGCAAATAGACTTTTTAGTACAGGAAGATGAAGAAACTAGTGAGTAGATATAGCCTCTATTGAATCTCATGTAACTATGCCCTCTTTCACTTGTTGAAGAGGGCATTTGTGTTATTCATAGGCTACCTTACCGATAGTAGTCAAGTAGCAGCCAAGTATTAGCCAAGTAGTAACTAACTAGTAACCAAGTAATGGAGAAACAATGCAACGTCATTTTTGTATACAGCCTTTTATAGGGTTTATCTTTTTTATTACAAGTTTTGCTTTGACACAGTCAGCTTTGAATGATGCATCTGACATGTTGATTCTTGTCAATCAAACAAGGTCACAGGGCTATGTTTGTGGTGGAGAGGCATTGCAACCTGTGGCTGCACTAACTTTAAATATTAGTTTGAATCAAGCAGCGCAAAGCCATAGTAATGATATGGCAGTAAATAATTTTTTAAGCCATGAAGGCTCTACAGGGCAAAGCTTTGATCGAAGGATTGAAGCACAAGGTTATGTATTTTCTTCTGCGGGGGAAAATGTAGCAGCAGGTAAACGGACTGTACAAGATACTTTAGAGCAATGGTTGAGTAGTGAAGGACACTGCCGAAATATTATGAATCCAAGTTTTAGTCAAATGGGTTTAGGGGTTGCAGAAAATCCGACCAGTCGTTACAAAGTCTATTGGACACAAGTGTTTGCTTCTCCTTT
>CALDTA010000167.1:0-4690 GCA_937924455.1 uncultured Deinococcales bacterium | reverse complement strand
CAGATTAAACAGTGAGATTAAACAGCCAGAACCTTTGCAAGCTGGTAAAGCTCCAAATCAACTGCTTTATGACTTTCCCAAGTATCTCTAAGTGGCACGGTGCAGGTTCCTCGTTTATCTACACCTATCATGACATCTCGTTTGCCATCTTTAAGCGTACGCACGGCGTGGTAGCCAAGGCGTGAGGCTAGTACTCGGTCTCTGGTTACAGGTGAGCCACCACGTTGGATGTGTCCAAGGATTGTGGTTTTAGCTTCTAGACCTTCTGCTTCTAGCATTTTTGAAAGACCAAAGGCACCACCTTCTAGAGCTCCTTCAGCAACAACAACGATGCTCGAGCCCTTACCCCTAGCCCTAGCTTCTTTCATAGTTTGTAAAATTTCCTGCGTATTGACAGGCACTTCAGGTATAAGAATTGCATCTGCACCAGCAGCCACACCAACATTTAGTGCAATATGCCCAGCATCTCGCCCCATGACTTCAACAACAAAAAGTCTGTCGTGGCTAGAAGCAGTATCTCTAAGTCTATCAATCGCTTCAAGTGCAATATTTAGCGCAGTGTTAAAGCCAATGGTTACATCGGTTCCTGCGATGTCATTATCAATCGTGCCTGGCACGCCGACCACAGCAATATCATGTTCCTTGCATAAGTGATGTGCGCCATGAAATGAGCCATCGCCACCAATGACGACAACACCTTCTATGCCACGTTTTTTTAGGTTTGCAGCAGCTTTAGCACGTCCTTCTGCCTGCATGAAGTTCATACAACGAGCAGTACGTAAGAACGTTCCCCCACGCCCCAAGATATAGGCAACACTACGTGCGCCAAGCTCTTCGATTTCGTCAGCAATCATGCCTTGGTAACCACGGTAGACCCCTGACACCTGCATGTCATAAAAAATTGCAGTACGCACCACAGCTCGAATGGCTGCATTCATGCCTGGTGCATCTCCTCCACTTGTGAGAACGGCGATATGTTTCACAATTTTGAGTATAGCCTTATCGACTTTGTACTTTGGTAACTTATGTCCTAACAAGCTAGAGTGCGTCCTAGACAGCGATTCTTTGGTTTCTGTGTACTTAGTTTGGTAAAACGTTGTTCTTTTCCATGTTAAAGAGTAAAGATCATGCCAAGAAGTAAAGATCATGCCAAAGAGTAAAGATGTTGTGCCTATCTTCTCTAACTTAGTTTTAGAGTGTTAGTTAGGGTGGTTACTGCACTTACAAAAACATACAAAAACAAAACTAGCAGCAGCAATACTTCTCAAATCTCATTAAGGGCACAGTAACTTATAAAGATAGCAAGTACAGGATAGCCACATTACGTTGAAGCATAAACCGTTTTCGACTTTGCTAGGGTTAATAATGTAAATGCCATTATGCTGTTCTACTGAATCAAATACCTAAAAAACGACCTGCAACTTAGTGAAAAGTGCAGGTCGTTTTTTAGATAGATAGAACTGTTAGTTATTAGTAACGCTTATGTTCAGTATGTGCGTGACCATAGCGGTCGTAGCCGTAACGGTTGTGACCATAGTAGTCGTAACCTTCACGATCATAGCCTTGACGATCATAGCCTTCACGGTCGTAACCATAGATACTATAGCCTTCGCGGTCGTAACCCTCACGGTCGTAACCTTTGGGGTTATAGCCTTCACGGTCATAGCCCTCACGGTCGTAACCTTTGCGGTTATAGCCTTCATGGTTATAGCCCTCACGGTCGTAACCTTTGCGATCGTAGCCTTTGTAGTCATAGCCTTCATCGTCATAACCTTCATAGTACTGATGGGAATAACTATTATTATGCACGTTATGGGTTGTTGTATTATGCGTGTCGTAGTAGTAAATTATTTCAGAGCTATCGCTCTCAATGTAGTAACCATCAACAAGCTGATGATTCGCAGGATAATAATCTACTGCGTAATCTACTGCGCTATGATACTTTGATGGCGCACAACTTACGATGCTAAACAACGCTATAAGGCAGATTAGATATGCAAAAAGCTTAATACCCTTTTGTTTTTTATTTGTCTTTAACTCCTTAACCATTTTATCCTCCATTTAAACTCCAAATAGGACTCTATTCAAACATTTTGATATAGTGTAAATATTACTAAATTCTAGTTTTGTTGTTAATGGTGTTCTCACTTTTTGGTACAGATTTGAGTATAAATTTCCTAACTGTATCCAACTTGAAATGAGCCTTATTCGTTTCAGAGGCGTTAGGAATTTAGTACGTTACGAATTTAGTACGTTAGGAATCTAGTACGTTAGGAATTTGCTATTCTAGTGTTGTGATTATGTCTATATCTTTGTTGTTTTGCTTAATGCCTAACTATAAAAAATTGCCCAAAATTCTAAAGGCTGGTTTAGCTTTATGAAAGTACGTGTTGCTTCCGCAGGTACTGGTAAGACAACTAGCCTTGTACAGCGGTACTTAGAACTATTGTCTGAAGGTATTCCGCTAAGACGTATTGCTGGTGTTACTTTTACTAGAGCAGCGGCTGATGAGTTACGGCAACGTGTTGCTGCTGGTATCAATGAGGTATATGCAGAAGGAAAGTATCTAGGGACAAAGATAGATATAGACAAGGCTTTACTGCTAAGTAGTAAACGTGAGCTTGATGGTGTGGTGCTAAGTACCATTCACGGTTTTATGCTTGAAGGTTTGCGACTTTGTGCTCCGCATATGGGGCTTGATCCGCAGTTTTCGGTTATTGGTCCTTGGCAGGCAGAAGCATTTTTTGAAGAAGAGTTAAAGTCTTTGATTTATCTGGCAGAAGACGAAGAGCATGACTTACATGATGCTATTGCGGGGTTTGGGGCGAGGCTCGAGCCCTTAGTCCTCAAGTTGTTCAACAACCGTTCTCTTTGTGATGATTTCCAGAGTAATGACCCCAAAAGTCAGGCGCTTATTAACATCTATGCTCGAGCCTACGACCGCTACCGAGTGCGTTTAGGTGCAACCTTACTGCCTCCTTCAGAGATTGAGCGACGTGCTCTCGCTATGGTCAATCACAAAATGTGCATCGAGCGTTTAGCGCAACGCTTTAAAGTTGTCTTAGTAGACGAATATCAAGATGTAAACCCCATGCAAGGTAGGTTCTTTGCAACGCTTGAAGAGACAGGCATACGAGTCGAAATCGTTGGTGATCCAAAGCAGTCTATTTATGGTTTTCGTAATGCAGATGTTGAAGAGTTCAGAAAAGCAAGAAAAAAAGGCGATGAGCTAGACCCCCTGAAAATTACCCGAAGACATGCAAGTCATATTACTAGGTTTTTAAACAAAATGACCCAGAAATTCGGTGAAAAGAATTTAGGGTTTCAGCTCAATGAAGCAGAAGATGTCAAACGTCCAGACGATGACAGTTATTACAATAGAAATATAGGACGAGTAGAAATCCACTGGATTCTTGCTACGCCAGACAATGAACCAATTGCAGATTTAAGACTATATGAAGCTATAGTTCTTGCACAACAAATCAAACAACTTATAGAATCTTCTAAGTTTAGTTATGAAAGTAATGATGTTGCCATTTTGGCAAAATCTCATGCAAGTTTAGGCATTATTGAAGGTGCTCTTACTAGAGTAGGTTTAGACTCTGTTCTTGTACAAGGTCGTGGTTACTTTGAACGACTAGAAATACGTGATTTATATCATGCTTTGCGAGTTGGTATAGATCCAAGTGGCTTAAGCTTAGCAGCTTTTTTGCGTAGTCCTTTTGGACAACTTTCTTTTGATGATTTAGACAAGGTGCTTAACGATAAACAACCGCTAGAATTACTAGAAAAATATCATAATGATGTCTATAGTCGTATAAAACTAATACAAGAGAAAGTAAGAACCACACCACTTAAAGCCATCAAATTTATTGTCAGAGAATTAGATATCGAAGGTAAACGCTATGTTGACTATATTGATAGTAGAGCTAGGGAAAATGTAGATCAGCTTCTTTTTACGATTGCAGAACAACCACCAGGAGATATTGAGATTCTCCTAGACAGGTTACAACTTCTTAGCCGTCAAAGAGATAAAGGTGATGTGCCACAAAGTGGTAAAGGTATAAAGTTATTGACAGTACATGCTTCCAAAGGTTTGGAGTGGCCAGTTGTCGCAGTCTATGACCTTGGGCGCTCAAACTATATGCCACCAGAAGAGCTTTATATAGAAAAAGATTCTGGATTGATTGCTTTAAAAGATGGCAAGGACTTCACACGGTTGAAAAAGATTTTAAAAGAGCGCAATGACCAAGAAGCCTATCGTTTGCTTTATGTGGCAGCATCTAGAGCAAGAGATGTGCTTCTGCTTTCAGGTAGCGTCAAAAAAGTTAATAAATTGGATGGTTGGGTTTCAGCCATTGATGCTATGGGCTTAGGTCCAATGACGAAAGAATACAACCAAGAAGAGTTCTTACTCAAACATTGGGATTATGACGCAAAAGCCGTGTCAGATGTGGACATTCCTGAACAGAAGAAAGCTGCGCTGGAAGAATCTTCATGGGTAGAAACATATTTCCCAAGTCATAAATTTCCACCTGTGTATTCACCTTCAAAGCTCAAAGAAAAACCTGAAGAAGAAAAAGAATCACATGATGTATCAAATGAACCTGTAAAACTTCCAGATGCAGATGAAGGTGAACAACTCCCTGGTAGAGGTGCAGCCATCGGTACTTTGGTTCACTACGCCATC
>CALDTA010000166.1:0-9858 GCA_937924455.1 uncultured Deinococcales bacterium | reverse complement strand
TATGTATACGGTTCTCCAACCTATAGCGGGACGCACCCGTAGCCTACTCATGTCAGTATAACCATTTCTAAACTGTTCACAAATATATGCTCTCTAGCCATTTACAGTCATAGTACAGTGCCATTCTATGTTTCATTATGGATTACTGATGATAAATTAGCTAAATTTATATCTATGTAACTAACAAATCACATCTAGGCAACATCAATAAAAAATGTCGAAGTCTTTAAGTCATCACCAAAATAATGTCGATATGCCTACCTCTGAGGTACAAGCATCTTCTGAGACCCTTTACAATGACTGGGTAAAAACAATGTTGGCTTGTCTTCCTCTGGGAATTATTGGTTTCCTAACAGCGATTTTCTTGGAAAAACTAAGTGGGCAAGAAACGCCATTTGATGCACTGATACATCCACTGGGTGTGGGAGCTTTGCTTGTGCTTACTTTAGCACTGCTAGTTAATCCACGAAGCTTGCGCCTTGTGATTATGATTTTGTGCTTAGGACTTTCAGCTTTTTTTGTAACAAAGTTGATGCTTATCTTGTTTTTTCTCCCAGAAGGCATGGACCCTCGCTTTCAAATGAATGAAAGTTTTTTCTGGATAAGCATACTTTATCTAATCGCTTTTCTCATTCCAAATATGCGGATGGGACAGATTATTGTTGTTTCTTTTACAGGGCTAGTTGCTGTAGTTAGCTTAATTTATATTTGGTTTTCATTTGCACAGTTGTCATTTGCACAGTTGTCATTTGCACAGTTTTCGTTTTCACAGTTTTCATTTGCACAGTTTTCGTTTTCACAGGAAGCAGTGAATTGGGGAATCATATATACCATCGTTCAACTCAACTTAGCCAGTATTACTTCTCTTTGTTTAACCTTTGGCTTTATGCGCTTGAGGGAAAAATATGAAGTTGTAAAAAGTCAAGAATCACTAGCTAATCAACTTGCCAGATACGATCGCTTAACAGGATTGCCAAATCGGTTGATGCTGCAAGAAGAGCTCGAGCTCTATATCAACTCTCCCGCAACGCATAACCTAGCAATTTTATTTATAGATATAGACGGTTTTAAATCAATCAACGACACTTTAGGACACCAGTTTGGCGATGAACTTTTGCAACATATTGCAAAACGTTTCAATAGCACTCTTCAACATGCTAATGACATGAAAGAGCAAGAAAAAAACCCTAATCGTGATTTGGTTGCTCGTATTAGTGGTGATGAATTTGTTTATATCATCCGAGATGTTAAGACGCCAATACATGCTGAAGCCACGGCTCGAGCCTTACTAGATAGTTTTAAATCACCATTTAACTTGTCAGGAGAGCACGTTACAGTTACTTCAAGTATAGGGATTTGCTTTTATCCCAAAGATGGTACTGATTGCACAAGCTTGCTCAATCGTGCTGATATTGCAATGTATCAAGCAAAGCAGTCAGGTAAAAATAAATCTTGTGTCTATACAGAATCTATGACGCTTGTAGCAAAACAAGAGCAAGAAATATCTAAGGATTTGCGGTTAGCTTTAGCAAGAAATGAATTTGAACTTTATTACCAACCAATTATCAATTTGAAAAACAATAAAATTGAAAAATTTGAAGCATTAATCAGGTGGAATCATCCTGAAAAAGGTCTTGTTCCACCAAACGCATTTATTCCTATTGCTGAAAAAGTCGGTCTCATTGTTCCGATTGATAGGTGGGTATTAGAAGAAGCCATTAAGACTGCAATTGTCTGGCAAAGCTTTTTGCCTGGCGTAAGTGTTTCGGTGAATATGTCACCTGTACAATTTACGATGCCAGATTTAGATGAACATGTTTTACAAGTCTTAGAAAGTACAGGTTTGATGCCAGAGTTGCTCGAGCTCGAAGTTACAGAATCTGTGCTTATAGAAAATCTCAATGATAGTAGCCAGTGTCTAAATATTCTTAGAAGTCATGGAATTAAAACAGCGATTGATGATTTCGGTACAGGGTACTCTTCTTTGGCATATTTACAAGACCTACCTGCAGATACCGTAAAAATCGACAAGTCATTCGTTGACAAGCTACTAGCAGATAGTGACAATACTGAGTTCACTGAAAAGCTTATTTCAACGATAGTTGAGTTGTCAAAACACCTAAATAGAGAAATTGTTGCTGAAGGTATTGAAACTAGCGAACAATTGGACTGGTTACAAAATGCTGATTGTCATCTAGGGCAAGGCTACTATTTCTCGAAACCCATGCCTTACAGTGAAATGCTAGTAAAATATGGAAGTTATCATCAGGATTTACAAAGTAATCCAAAGAATACAGTTCGGCAGCATATATAAGACAAAATAAATAGCACTATCAATAAAACGAGCACTTCTCAGACAGACCAAAAATTGGAAAATCTTGAGAAGTGCTGAAGTATGTTGTCACAAGACAGATTGGGTTATCACCACGACGTCCAAGCTGTCTATTGAGACCAAGAATTTAAAAACTGAATAAGTAAGTCGTAAAATAAAATATGCACTTCCCAAAAGTGAACAAAAAGGGAAAAAGAAAAAGGTTTTTGGGAAGTGCGATTGTTATGTTTGTCACACAATCAGGCTGGAACTACAAGAACTCTAGTCTGACAGAGAGACCTAAGATTAAAAAATGGAACTAGCAGCATCCGCCTATTACAGCAGTTCCTTCAGCAAAACTTGTTCCAGTAATCAGCATAAAAACTACTAGACAAAGAGAAATAATCAATTTGCGCTGGTTTCTTTTAGTTAGAATAGTATGTGTAATTAGATTTAGGCTTTTCATAGTTATTCCCCTGATTTGTTTCAAATATGAACAGAGAATAAAAAGTGAGCCTATTGCAAACCTATTGTGGCTCTATTTCAAGCTATTTATGAAGGGTTTACTTTTAAATTAATAGATATTAATTCTGGAAAATAGTATAGTTATGCCAGTACTTGTGAATAAAATTGATAAATTGAGCTGTTTTAGCAGTTAGGAGTGGTCTAAACCTCATATGTGTTCTTCAGAAATCCCAGAAAATATTAGAATTGGTGAATACAAACGGGCTTATGAAGTCTTCAAGTTGTTACCATCTCCTACAGCCATAGACAAGCGATGGGGTGGATTAGCACTTTTTCTGATTGACGGAAACTATACAGAGATTGTGAACACCCTACAAACTGCTATTTCAGAAGGTTGCATCGAAGCACATATTGAACTTGCTAGTGCTTTTGAAAGCAAAGGTAAGATTACTCTTGCCTACAAAATGCTGGACAATATTGAAGCAATCAAGCATAAGCTTAGCCCTCTTGATACAGCATTTTATTATCGGCAATTGGCAGCTTTAGATGGCAATTCGGGTAAACTAGATCAAGCCTTAGAGTATATGGAATTAGCGTGGTATCAAACCTTCTTATCAGAAGAGGCGGCACAACGTTGTCGTTATGGTATTGCCCATAATATGGCACAGATATACACACAGTTAGGACAACATTTTTTAGCTACAGAATACATGGATATTGCCATTAAGGAAGCTAATCCTGTACGCAAAAACACCTTACTACTTCATCAAGTTTTACCTTTAGGTTATCTAGGAGAATTTGAAAGAGCCCAAAGTATCATCGATAAAGTCGATATAAGTGGCTTACCTGAATTAGAAGCAAGTAGGTTAAATTGTCAGGGCTTTATATATCGGAATTTAAATCGCTTAGACGATGCCAAAGAGTGTTATGAAAAAGCTATTGCTAAAGCTAAGGAATTAAACAGCGAATCAAAAGAAAGTTTTCCAACCATGCTACTTGCAACAGTGCATCTTGAGCTTGGAAACATTTCCGATGCTAGAAAATATATAGCACATGCCAAAATGATTCCGAAATCTAAGTATTCAGAACGATATCTGAATTTTAGAGAGGCAACACTACTAGCTCACTTAGGGGATGAAAATGCTGAGACTGAGTTCAAGAAAGCCATTTCTGCTTTTGAAGAGGCTGCATCACCTCCAGTACTTGCATGTGTATATCTACACTTCGCAGAGTACAAATTACAAATAGGAGAAGTAACTGAAGCAGAAAGTCTTATATGTAAAGCGACTGATGTTCGTCATGCTATTGGTAAAGTAGCAATTATTCCTATGGAAATTCGAACATTGGACCGTGTACATGCCTATTTAGAAGCATTGCCAGAAGAACATTACGCTAAAGTCATCCACCATGACTATATTGAAAAAGGGCAAATTCAAAAACAACCTACAGTTGTTGCATTACGCAGCTTAGGGCAAGAAGCTATTTATATTGACAATGAGCCAGTGCGTTTAACTATGAACCGTGCAGTCGAAATAGCGTGTTATCTTTTGCGTCATCCACAATCAAAGCTAGAAGAGATTATGCTAGGACTTTTCCCAGATGACGACCCTAAACGGGCAAAAAATTATTTCCACCAAGTACGCTATGACTTGCAGAGCGCTGTACCTGGCTTAAAAGTGCCTTACGACGTTAAGACAAGAAGCTATAGTATCATCCACAACAACTATGAATTTGAATGGGATATTGAAAAGCTAAAATACAGTCTCAATACGGCTATACCTGAAGATGTGTTCCAGATGCTCATGAGCTACGATGGTGAGTTCTTACCAAACAGTAGTACAGAATGGGCAGAACAGGAGCGTGAAAACATCGCATGGTCTGCACTTACAGTTGGTTTACAGATGTTAGAACAGTGGTATGACGCTGGGGATTATAGCAAATGCTTGGATTTAGCAAGCAAACTGCGTGATATTGATCCTTATAATGAGTCACTTGTTCTATATATTCTTGAAGCAACGCATAAACTTGAAGGCGAAGTCATTGCCAAGATGAAAACAGCTCAATTTGAAAAGCTCTTTCATGAAGAAGTTGGTGATTTCCCGATACAAACAGATTCTTTATTTAGTGAATCCAGTAATCTTAAAACGTTAAACTAGGCGCTCTTAGCTAAGCGTAAGACATTAACGATAAGTAATAGCAATTCCACGATTAACTGCGACAGCAGTTAATCGGCGAGCGGAGTGCGAGTAAGAATAAAGCCACTCAGTGTGTACAGTTATTTCGTGGAAACGCTGTAAGAAGCAAACTATACTATTTGAACGAGAGTCTACTAAAAGTCGGTTAAGTCCAACAAACAATGTCATTCTGAATGTAGCGCAGCGAAATGAAGAATCTCGTTTTTTACCTGTGTGACGAAGATTCTTCGCTATTGCTCAGAATGACCTTTAATCTCTAAATGGATAAGGTAATAGTTCCTCAATCGACTTTTACGGCTGTCTTATTTGAACTTGACTTCGAAGAGTTTTGGCCATAACTTGCCTGTAATGTAAAAATTTTCTGTTTCTGCATTATAGGCTATGCCATTTAGGACAGCTTCTCGGTTGAGCGCTCTTCGTTGTTCAGGTGTCAGTAGGTTTGAAGCATCGATTTCCGCAACAACATTACCAGAATCTTTATTTATTTTTAAAATTCTGTCTGTATGCCAGACATTTGCATAGATAAAATCACCAATACATTCAAGTTCGTTTAAATCCCTGATAGCATTGCCATTTTGCTCGACTGTCACAGAACTTATCAACTCAAAACTTTCGGGGTCTCTCTTAAAGAGTTTGGTGCTGCCATCACTCATGTATAGGTATTCACCATCGTAGCAAATTCCCCAACCCTCACCGTCGTAGTTAAAAACTTTTTGGCGTTCAAAGGTTTTTAGGTCGTAGAGGAAAGCCACGCCGCTGCGCCAAGTGATTTGAATCAGTTTGTCATTAACACGCTCGAGCCCTTCTGCAAAAAATTGGTCATCGAGTGGAAAAAGGCGCAGTACCTTACCTGTTTCAACCTCTACTTCACGAAGCGATGAGCTACCATTGAGCCCAGTGCTTTCATAAAGCTTGCCATCATAATAGAGCAAGCCTTGTGTAAAGGCTGCTGAATCATGTGGATATACATTGATGATTTCAGGATTTAACTTTTTCACAGTACTCTGACAGCTTGCCATGTTCAGTGTGAGAATCGCAAGAGGCAAAGTAAGAAATAGAAATCGTTTTAAAGATAGCTTTATTGCTTTCTGAGGTGTCTTTGTTGGCTTCACTATTATTCACCTTGTTTTTTAAATTTGTGTACTTATTTCTGAACACAATACTAGTTTGAAATTCATAACTTGAAATCTATAGCTTTAAGTTCACAGCTTTAAATTCACAGCTTTAAATTCACAGCTTTAAGTTATTACTATCTATTATTGCGAACTTGTAGACTTCGCTTCTTGCCTAATACCGTGTCCAAAAATATATGTAATAAACAAGCTATCATTTGCTCAACCATAGTCTGTATCTAATAATCTGTGAGTTACCTAGATATCTCCATAAAAATGACATCAGACTAAATCAGACTAAACTACGGATATAAGCCGAATTGGTATTAAAATAGTACTAATAACTTCCACTGATTAGTTTAGCTTGTAGCTAAAATAATAGCAGTTGCAGTGATAATATCATCCACACTTGCACCACGTGAAAGATCGCTAATAGGTTTTGCAAAACCTTGTAGAATTGGACCAACTGCTTGTGCGTTGGCAGTGTACTGCACCATTTTATAGCAAATGTTGCCAGCGTTGATGTCTGGAAAAATCAAGACATTGGCGTGACCAGCAACCCCACTGTCATCATTCACTTTTTTTGCTGCCACACTTGGAATGAGTGCTGCATCTGCTTGCAATTCACCTGCAACTGCTAGTTCAGGAGCTTTTTCTTTTAAAATAGCAGTTGCTTTCGTAACTTTGTCAATGAGTGGGTGCTGGGCGCTACCTTGTGTAGAGAAAGATAGCATAGCTACTTTGGCAGGCTCACCAAGCAGCTTTTCAGCGTTTTGGGCTGAGCTTATAGCAATATCTGCAAGCTGTTCTGGATTTGGGTCAATGTTTACACCACAGTCAGCAAAAATCAATGCTTTATCTTTTTGCCCTTGGAATTCAGGCAATTGCATTAGGAAGTAACTAGAAGCTACTTTGATGCCTTCTGCTACACCAATTGTTATAAGCGCAGCTTTGATGACTCGAGCCGTAGGATTAGCTGCCCCTGCAACCATTGCATCAGCATCTCCTAGGTGAACCATCATGCCACCATAGTTTAGTGCTTTCTTGACTACTCTCTCGGCTGACTCAGGCGTGTTTTTACTTCTGCGGTTAACGTAGCCTTCACTGTAAACATCTAGCTTGTCGCTTGTTTCAGGATTGATAATTTCGATTTGATCCAGAGATAAATTATGTTCTTTAGCTATTTTCTCTAGCTCATCAGGTTTTCCTAATACTATAGGATGCGCCAGCTGGCTATCTTGAATTTTTCTCGCAGCTTCCAGCGTACGTGGGTCTTCACCTTCTGGTAGGACGACCTTTGCCTGTTTAGCTTTTGCTTTTGCATAAATTTGTTCGAGTAGTTGACTTTGCATAGATACTTCAGTCTACGCAAATTGTGGTCCCCTTAGCCAGAGTTTGTGTATGAAAAAAAGCAGCCTCTGATATTCAGAGCTTTTCTGATATATAGAGGCTAAAAGAAAGGGGAGGAGAATAAATGAAAGGAAGTTTTAGAGAGCTTTAGGTTTGTTACTTGCGCTCTATGCTTCGTAGTCTAGCTAAGGATTGTTTAGGAAATGTTTGCAAGCTATGTATTTTTATAAAGTGTGTTGAAAAACAAAGCAAACACCTCCCACTATGTAGTAGGAGGTGTTTGAAGTTTTTTGGATTGTTAAAATGTCTAGTAAAATGTTCTGAGTTTAGAACTTTCCAAACAACTAAGTCAGCAATTAATATACTGAGCTTAATACACTAAGAATGTATCTTGGTAATCTGCACCAATTGAAGCTTCTTGGTTTTTAGCTCTTACGGTCAAGTTGTATAAGCCGAGGGCAATCTGTGGATTTGCCAAATCCCAAAGATAATTACATTCATGTTTTTCGTTGCAATTCATATCAAAACGAATAGCTGTGGAGTTATCGGCAGGGAGTAAGAAGATTTGGGCAGCTTCTAAAGCTGTATCGCTTGAAAATTGAGCAAAGATAGTTACTTTGTCATTCGTTTTTAGAAGCACTGGTTGTCTTGAGTTTGTGCTTATAGGTGTTGAGTTATTTGCGTCGAATATAATGCGTAGTGCTGTAATGTCTGGTGCTTGTATGCCTGGCTGGTTCGTTGGTGTGGGCGTTGTCGGTGTTGGGTTTGTGGTGATACGACAAGCCGTTAAAAATAGACCCAAAGTTATGAAACAAAGTATCAGCAATACTTGTTTTTTTGAAATGTTCATTGATTGACCTCCATCAATTATCTCTTCTTATGAATGCACTAAATTCTTGCTGCGATGTGCCGCCTTGCAAAAATTAACAAAGCAAACGCAAAGTATATCTCTATTAGACACTTTTTTGAGATAGCCTCTTTATAAATTTCATCATATTTTTTAGCTATTTTGCTGCAAAATTAGCTATTTTGCCCTAAAAATAGCAAAATCACCCTGTTTACTGCGCTAAAAGATACTTAGATAGTAGAGCTATGTTGTGAGTATTTTGTGACAGAAAACGTTAGCGAGAGCATGTTTGCTGGTTGAATATAAAGTTAAATATAAAAGGACTATCCAAAATTAGAATAGTCCTTTGTATGTCATTAGTTTTGAATTGTGTTAGTCAGTGACTAGCAAATCTTCATCCGAAGCTGTGAAGCGCTCGACACTAGAGTGGTTGGGTAAATTTGCTTTTAAAGAACCACAATACTTTTCTAAACGATCTAAACTAGCGCTTACATCTCTATTGAGTACATATTCGTGGTTATTGGTAATTTCAATCAGGTTAAACGGTATTTGAGATAGTGTTCTTAAAATAGACACAACGCTTTCTCGTGATACGTGTGAACCAGAAGCCTCTAAGTCTGTCATGATGTCATCAAGAATAAAAACAGAAGGGGTTTTACGACTTGCTACGCTTTGAATGATTTCAGAAAAGAAGCCAACTTCTTCAAGGTGTTGATTGAGTAAATCTTGGAAAACTTCTACTTGAGGTAGGTCCAGACCAGTTTGGTTGAAACAAGGCTCGAGCACAGCAGGACCAACTGCCATATGTTCATTGATTTGTAGTATGCGATCTAGTGCTTGCCAAGACCAACGTGTGGCACGAACAAAGCTTGCTGAATTATCTAGTTTGAGCAACTCATTGCTATTACCCAAAATGCTTAAATATTTTGCATCTGTTTTTAGGCGTTGTGCTAAAGCACTTGGCCAGTTCAGGGTTTCAAAATCTGGTAGAAGGTACATGAGCACTGTGTAGTTGTCTCTGGCCATGTCTGCTCTTAGAAGAAGCTGACCTTGTTCTATGCTTGAGACGGAGAAACCGAGGGGCTCGAGCTTCTCTCTTGCTTGTTTATGTAGCGCTGCATAATCACCAGTCACTTTAAGAGCGTCTGGCTGTGCTGCGTGTTGCGCTGCGTGTTGTGCTATTTGTTGTGGTGAACTTTGTGCTAGGTGCTTCTGGATAGAAATTTCGTTATTGAAGCTTGGGGTAGCGTTGGAACTGGCTTTAGAACTAATCTTCGAACTAGCGTTAGAATCAGTATTTCCAGAAATACTAGAAGCAATCTCCGCTGTACCTGAACCAATTGCATTTGTACGGTGTGATTCTGTATTTTTATTGTCTTGCTTATTTGGAGCAAAAAATGCAGGTCTACTTTTTGCAATAGACTCTCTTAATGTTTGTGCTGCCTGCGTGTTTTCATCAGGTGTATTCACTTCAATCAGCGTATCTTTATGAAAAGCCTCAATACGTTGAGTAACATCTTGTCCTAAAGATTCATTTGGCGCACGTACCTGTGTTTGCACCATTTGCGCCTGAATTTG
>CALDTA010000165.1:0-9565 GCA_937924455.1 uncultured Deinococcales bacterium | reverse complement strand
AATGGTTTGTGCTGCCAGCATCGTAGCGTGGGCAATTGAACCTTGGATATCTTGTAAAGCTAAGTTTTGATCAATTTCAATTGAGGCGTTGAATTCCTGAACGAGCTTGTCAGTTTCTTCTTGGAAGCGTCCGCCCCACATGCGTTTTTTGGTTGTCATGGTTTTTCCTCTTAAAAGTTTTCTTTTTAAAATCTAGTTAATGAAAAGTTTAGCATCCTAGCTGGGGGCATTAGATAGTTCGCATAGTATGGGGAATTTAAGACTGTGTTGTATTTGTTCAAAGACAATTACCTATTTGTTGCATAGGTACGGTATTATGTAGCTATTGTGGATAGACCAATACGTGTACTTATAGCAAAACCTGGCCTAGATGGTCATGACCGTGGTGCAAAAGTGATCGCAAGAGCCTTACGAGATGCTGGTATGGAAGTGATTTATACGGGCTTGCGTCAAACTAGCGAGATGATTTTGAACGCATCAATTCAAGAAGATGTTGATGCCATTGGCTTATCGATACTCTCAGGGGCACACATGCACTATTTCTCTGAAATCAGTGCAGGTTTAAAAGAACGTGATGCTCAAGATATCGTCTTGTTTGGTGGTGGCATCATTCCTGAACAAGATATGGAAAAGCTTGACGAGCTTGGCGTTGATGGCATTTTTACGCCTGGTGCAAATACGAAGGACGTTGTTAGCTTTCTAGAAAAATTAGTCACAGAGCGCAGAGCTAGTAGCGCTGAAGCCATATAAGTTGACTTTATCCAGAGTTTGCTATACTTGAGCTATTATTGAAACTGCTAAACATCTCAAAAATCTCCATCTTATCGCTAACTTAACGGCAGGACGAGGTCGTAGTCAGCGGGCTTTTGATAGTGTTCAAGCCTTTTTTACTGCTAAAGATATTGCTAAAGATACTGCTAAAGATATTGCTAAAGATATTGTGCTGACGGTTCACATAACTGAACACAAAGGTCATGCAAAAACAATTGCAGAGCAGTTGCCAGATGATGCAACGATTTTGTCTTTAGGTGGTGACGGCACACTTCACGAAATTGTGAATGCCTGTGTCAATACTAGTAAGACAATTGCAGTTTTGCCAGCAGGTTCAGGGGATGACTTTGCTTATGCGCTTGGCATTCACTCGATTGAGCAAGCTCTAGACATAGTACTTAACGGTGTTTGCGAAAGTGTTGATTGTGGAGTAGTCGAAACAGAGCATGAAAAAGTCTACTTTATCAATAGTTTTGGGGTTGGCTTTGACGCCGAAGTAGGTGCAAAAATGCAACGTTTGCCAAAGATGTTTAAAGGTCAAGTTGCTTATATCGTTGCCGTTCTTTGGCAGCTTTTTTCTTTAAGAAATGTTTTCGTGAGCTGCTTTGCTGATGGAAAGCTAATTTTTGAAGGTCCTAATTTACTCAGCGCAGTGCAAAATGGTCAACGCACTGGGGGAGGCTTTTACCTAACACCGCAGGCGAGTATTCAAGATGGTTTATTTGACGTGGTTGTTACAGGGCGTTTGGGGGTTTTGGAGACCTTGATGCTTTTACCGAGGACGCTGTCAGGTGAATTGGTTGTGGGGGAGAAGATAGTGAGGGCTCGAGCCCAAACGATAACCCTAAACTGCGCCATACCGCGCCTAGCCCACCTCGAAGGCGAAGGCTTAATTGCAAGTCGCTCATTTAAAGCCACGGTTGTTCCTAAAGCCTTGAATATTTTAGTGGCAAAAGGCTGAGTTATAGAATCAGATTTTTAAAAACACCTTATCAAAGTGCCCGATGAAGATACCTTAATTCCCATCCAATAATTTAAAGAAATTCATAAATCTCTTTTATTTCAACACATCTTTCTTTTAATTACTTCACGGTTTCTAAATAGTTTCTAAAATCGGGTCAAAATATGTCAAAAGAGGAGATAATTCTAGCGAAGATGTAACGTTTGAGACTTACCATCTAGAGCATGAGATGGATACCCTTTGGGGCTTTACTACTATTATTAATCTTAGCGTCCTGTGTTGAAGGACCTAAGTTACAAGTTGATATTGAAACGGAATCGGTGAATTTGAGCACGGGTCAAGCACCTATTGTGGTACGAAATGTAGCCACCAACCTTGCTGTTTTAGATTGGTCGATTGAGACTGAAGCTGAATGGATTGATTTTAGTCATCAGTCAGGACAACTCAATCCAGGCGAATTGCAGGAAGTTACCCTCAGTCTAAAGCCAAATGTATCTATTGGTGATTATAAAGACGTGATTGCGATCACAGGTGTTGATGTCTTACCAGTCAATGTGCCTGTTGAAGCAGTTGTGGCAGGCTGTGCCAACTTAAGCACACTCAGAAACCCAGCTGACAATTTATCAACGCAGATGCTTAATCTATATGACTCAGAAGCAGCTTACGTACCAGGCGAAGTGCTGATACGCTACAAGAATACGATTGCTAAAGGTACACAGCTTCGCAGTGTCAGCACGGATTTAGCAAAGCGCTATAACTTCCGTACACTCCGCTCAGGTGAAATGATTGCACCTGATGTTGTTGTTGTTGAAGGTGACGTTGAAGAGGCAGCAGCGAGAATTTCACAAGATCCAAGTGTTGCATATGCTCAGCCAAACTATTATCTAAAGCGTCAATCAGTGAATGATCCATTCTATGACCAGCAGTGGTATATATCTGATTTTGGATTGCCTGAAGCTTGGGAAACGATTGACTTAGCAAAACAGCGTGGGCAAGCATCTGTTGTTGTTGCAGTAATTGATAGTGGTGTTCAGGTGAATCACGAAGATTTATTTGAAAATGTTCTCTCTGGTTGCGACATCTTTGATTCAGATAGCAATCCAAACAGCATAGAAGATGCTCACGGTACACACGTTGCAGGCATCATTTCTGCTATGAGTAACAATGCTAAAGGTGTTACAGGTGTCGTGAGAGATGCTAATGTAGCTATCTTGCCTGTAAAGGTTTTTGATGATACAGGTAATATTGCTACTTCAGAAAAAGCAGCGAACGCTATTCGTTGGTCTGCTGGACTTTTTGTACCTGGTTTTAACCCAAACCCAACACCAGCCGATATATTGAACCTAAGCTTAGGACGTGCGGGTAACGATCCTGCACTTAACGCAGCGATTGCTGATGTTGTCGCAGCAGGTAAGCTTGTTTTTGCAGCTTCTGGAAACTTAGGTAAATCAAATGGCATTTATACACCTGCCAATGCGCCAGATGCTATCGCAGTTGGTTCAATCGACAGTGATTTGGACCGCTCGAGCTTTAGTAATTACGACAGCACAGGTACTAAAACAGTAAAACTTATGGCGCCAGGTGGCACGTTGACCACTGGCAAACCAGCACTTTGTGCAGACACACGAAACCCGTACTACATTGCCAGTACCTTACCTGGCAATAGCTATGGCTGCCTATCAGGCACGTCAATGGCAACGCCATACGTTGCAGGTGTTGCTGCTCTAGTCTGGGCACAGAACCGCAACTGGACAGCAAAACAAGTTGAAGAACGACTCTTTAGCACGACGTACAAAGACCCAAGTTGGAATAGCAATGAATTTGGTCTAGGTCTTGTCTGTGCAGATGCAGCCTTAGGCTTATCCACAACCTGTGGAAACGTGGGGACAACTGCTTCAACAACTAACCCGACTGACCCAACCAGCCCAACTGACTCAGTGGTGGTAGCAAATACTAGTCCAACACAGTGTATTGGTGATTTGGTTTGGAACGATACCAACCAAGACAGAAATTTTGATGCAGATGAATCTGGTATCTCTGGTGTGAGCATAGAGCTTTACAAAGAGAATGGCACGGCTGACGGAATTATTGATGCTGGTGATAGTTTGGTTGCTACAGAGATTACTGATGTAAATGGTAACTATAACTTCTGTAATCTAGAAGCAAATCCGACCTATTATGTTGTGAAAATGAAGACGAGTCCAAATGATTCTGCTGGACCATTAGCAGGAGCTATCCTTACTGCTGCACCAAACGTGAGCATCACACTACCAGAAGAAGAAGCTCGTGAAGATATAGACTTTGGATATTCTCTGCCTTAAGAGGGTATCTAGGTAATCTAAAGTTATGAGTTATAGGGTTCCTGATTTCGTGTGTATTGGCTCAAATCAATATGATTAAAGCAAAGATTACACAAGTCAATACACGAAGTCTGGTAAATCGCCCAAAGTTATTAGTCTTCAGGCTCAGTCAAGTAGTAGATAGCAGTAGCTGCATAGAGTTTTGCTGATTGGTACATTTCTTCGATACGTACAAATTCATTTTTTTGATGTGGAATAAGCCTGTCACCAGGACCGATGGTGACAATCGGAATATCTTTCCAAGCACGCAAAAAGGTTCCATCTGTAGCGCCAGGTACACCACCGTACTTTGGCGCTTTTTTCATGATGCTAGGGTAGACCGCTTCTATAGACTGGACAATCGGGTCATCATCCGCAGTTTGTGTCCATGGGCGAGACTCAAAGCAGTCTAGGCTAATTTCTAGGACTTCATCGTTTTGACAAGCTTCAATGGCTAAGTGTTCAAGATGCTTCAAAATGTCGTCATGGTTTTGCCCAGGCACGGTGCGTATATCTAAAGTCATATAAGCTTCTGCTGGCATCACGTTGAGTTGGGCTTCACCTTTTCCACTTGGTGGTGCTTGCAAGATAGTTGGTGTGAACCAAGGGTAGCCAAGGAATTCGTGCTCTCCCAAGCGATTTTGTTCTTTTTCCTGATAGTGTTCTATGGCAGTAATAAATCTAGCTAAGGCTGGGATTGGATTTTTGCCAGCATAGGGCATCGCCCCATGAGACATTTTTCCTGTGACGGTGCAGGCTACACGCATAGCACCTTTTTGAAAGAGGCAGAGCTCGTTTTCTTCTGGTTCACAAATAATAGCTGCGCTCACCTCGTCTGCCCAACCTTGGTTGATAAACTCTTTAATTCCTAACATCAGTCCCTCTTCATCAGAGACGATACCAAAGCGTATGCGCCCTGTAAGCTCTGGGGCTACTTGCATGACTGCTTCAAGCGCAATGATTGCTGCTGCAATACCAGCTTTCATGTCTGCACTACCACGACCATAGAGAGAATCTCCGATAATTGTTGCGCTAAAAGGTGGATGGTCCCAATCATCAGCATTGCCTTCTGTGACGACATCGGTGTGCCCTTCAAACATCAGGGTTTTGTGTTTTTTGCTGTCAAACTCTGTTCCTGCCCAATCAACAATAACGTTAGGTCGCTCTTTCTCTGGATACTCCATAGTTGGATTAAGTCCAAGCGCTTTGAAATAGTTAAAAATAAAGTCGGCGCAATCTTTTTCGCTGCTAGTAACAGTTCCATCGTTTGCGACTTCATAAACGCTGCGAATCTGAATGAGTTCTTGGCAAAGTGTAACTAGTCGATGTTTATCGACTGCGTTGGCAGCTTGCTCGGCAAGGCTGAGGAGCATATTAGCGGGCATATTGTGCATATTGAGGGGCATACTGTGGTGTCCTCTCTAGCTTTTGTGCTACCTTAGTTTACTATGAGTTTGACGTTTGATGAAAAATTATCTAATTATGCAAGTTTACTGATTCACGTTGGTGTTAATTTACAAAAGGGTCAGCGTTTGCTGTTACGTGCGCCTATTACGGCTGCGCCATTGGTTCGTAAAGTTGTTGCCGAAGCCTATAAACAGGGGTCGCCTTTTGTAGATGTGCATTGGGATGATGAAGAACTTACCAAATTGCGCTTTGAACATGCCCCAGCAGATAGTTTTGAAGAACAGGCTAAGTGGCGCTTTGATGCCTCTATGGAAGGGGTTGAAAGGGGAGATGCACTACTGACCATACGAGCGCAAGACCCTGATCTGCTCAAAGGGCAAAACCCAGAACATGTATCTACTGCAATTAGAAGTACGCAGACACTTTTCAAACCATTTTCAGAACATATCACGGCACATAGCATCTCTTGGTGTTTGGTCGCCTATCCTGTTGAGTCTTGGGCAAAGAAAGTCTTTGCGGACGAAAGCGCTGACACAGCGATTGAACTATTGTGGGATGCGATTTTTGCCACGACCAGAGCTGATCAAGCTAATGCGGTTGAGTTGTGGAAGCAACATCAGATAGATCTAGCAGCAAGGGCTAAGGTACTGAATGATAAGCACTATGCTGCTCTGCACTTTAAAAATGCCACGACAGATTTAACAGTAGGGCTACCAGATGGGCATATTTGGCATGGTGGTGGTGCGGTAAACCGTGCAGGACAAGACTTTGTTCCAAACATGCCTACAGAAGAGGTTTTTACCTTGCCAGATAAAGATCAGGTTGATGGTCTTGTTCGAAGTAGCAAACCACTTAGTTACAACGGTAACCTTATTGATAACTTTGAATTGACCTTTGAAAAAGGAAAAGTTGTCAGTTATAAAGCTGAAGTAGGCGAAGATACGCTCAAAAATTTGCTTGAAAGCGATGAGGGTGCAAGCCGTCTTGGTGAAGTGGCTTTAGTGCCAAATAGCTCGCCTGTGTCGCAAAGCAATATTCTTTTTTATCACACACTTTTTGATGAAAATGCAGCGTCACATATTGCACTTGGTCAAGCTTATAGTTTTACGGTTAAGGGTGGTGAAGGTGCAGCACCAGATGAATTTGCTAAGTTAGGTGCAAATTCTAGCCTTGTTCATGTTGACTTTATGATTGGCTCTGCCGATATGGATGTTGATGGTGTTTTTGCTGATGGTAGCCGTGAGCCACTCATGCGCTCTGGTGAGTGGACAAGCTAAAACTTTTAGAATTTAAAGCGTTTACAGTATAAAGCGTTTACAGCATTAAATCTTCAAATTCGTCGTGGAGGGTGATTGCCTCTGCGACGGTTTTTGCTATTACGAGGATGGTGTCTTGCCCTGCGAGTGTGCCGACAATTTCATCACGCTCGAGCTTATCAAGCACATAAGCTATACCGCTGGCATGTCCTTCATCCGTCTTAAGAACAATAATGTTCTCACCCCTGTCAACATCTTGTATAAATAACTTAAAGCGTTGACGAAGTTCTTCCATTACGTCTTCTTGTGCAGACATCGGCGTAGCACGGTAACGGTGTTTACCGTCACCTGCTGGCAAGCGAACCAATCGCAGTTCGGTTACATCTCGACTAATGGTTGCTTGCGTCACATCCATTCCCTTTGCTTGAAGATGTTCAGCAATTTCTGCTTGGGTAGAGATAAATTCTTTTTCAACGAGTTCTTCTATGGCACGTTGGCGGTACTTTTTGCTTGGCATATTTATACAGTATACACTGCATATACAGTATAATTTCTAGTACTTTAGCAACCTATTTGTAAATTTATGCAGTATATGGAATATTTAAATTTCTTCATTTTTTGCTTTTGCGAGAGTAGTCATCATGGCTAAAGCTTGTTCTTTTGTAGGAACTTGCAGAACATTATTCATAGCAAAGTCTTCTGCATCAGGATCATCGGACTGTTTGATGTGTTCTGCTGCCAAAGCTAAATCGTAATGCGTTGACATGAATTTGATATCGTTATCGATTAGTAACCAGTAAGCACCAGTTTTTCCAAATGGCATACCGACACTGCCTGCATTGACAATGCGAGTTTTGCCGACTTGTTTATCGAATTGCATGTGTGTGTGACCGCAAACAACAGTTTGAGTTGTGAGATTAGCGAAGTGGGGCAGTAAGGTCTCTTCAGATGTTTGACTGGTGAAAATATAGGTGTTGCTATTTGGGGTTGCGTGGCAGAAAAGTATTTCACCAATTGCTTCTGTTTCAAGTGTGACTGTATCTGACCATGTTGATAGGAAGTGTCTTTGTTCTTGATTTAGTTTTTCGGCAATCCATTTTGCGTTGGCGTCTGCACTAGGGGTTAGACCACGGCTCGAGCCCACCTGCAAATACTCTAAAATATCAGATTCACTATTCCCCTTGAGAAAATAGCTTTGACAGTCAAGAGCTTGTAAATAGTCTAAAGTTTCTACTGGCATTGGTCCAGCCAGAGCATCGCCACCGATTACAATACAATCAACTTTTTCTGCTTCGACATCTTGCATCACTGCTTCTAAAGCAGGAAGATTTCCATGTATGTCATAAAGTGCTGCTATTCGCATGTTTCACCTCAAGATTTTAGCTTCAAGATTTTAGCTTCAAGATTTTAGCTAGTAACCCACTGCTTTACGCATCGTATCACTCATGTAGGGAACTAGGTTTCCACGCAATATTTTCATAATTTGTGTAACGTGACCATAGTCATGAAAAGGCCATTCATATAAAAAGTCTGATGCTAACCAAGTGCGGTCTTTGTAATGGGCACTGTTACTTAAGGTGTCTGGGTCAAGTGTGCGTATATAAGCTACATGTGTTTTTCTGGTTTCTGTAAATTCGTCCAGCATGTCAGTTAAGGCTTTGGTGTAGTCTTTTCTATCTCTAGCTGCTTGGTTTACATCAATCAGCGGTAAGCTGTCAGATAGCTTTTCGGTCATGAGTTTGATGCGATCTGTAAATGCAAATTGGTCTGCCCAAACAAGGTGACCAATAACTTCATTGATGCACCATATATCCTCACTTACTTTGTGTTGAGCAAGGTCATTGTCTACAAGCTTTAGGAGTTGTCTTAAGCTTGTTGGTGTTTCTGCAAGTTGGTCAGCTATGTCGAGGTGGGTGAGTTGTGTCATAGAGTCTCTTTCATCGTTTAACTAAGATTTCTTTATTGCCATGCCAAGTTTCTAAAACCACTTTTTCTAAGTCATCTGGATAATCAAAATTATAGCGTTTAGAAAGAACTTTTCCAACACGAGTCATTTCTTTTCTAATAGCTTCAATTGCAATCACAGTTTCTTCTACAGTACGTGTTGGTAAACCAAGTAAATCCTCTTGAGATTTAGTCAGTTTATCCCTAAGCCCTTCGTGTAGTTTACCAAGTACATGAATTGTAAAACGAGCGTTGATATCTTTGCCAACAATATCCATGTGCCATGCACGAAGCAGCGCTACTCTTTCGTGGTAAAGACCCACGAAGTGTGAGTAGTCATAGTGTCTACCAAGACCTTTTGCTTCTTTATGTGTGGTAATCCAGTAGTCAACCAAAAATTGTCGAGTAGATGCAGCGGTGATGTCATGTGTTAAGGAAGCAGCGGCGTTTTTGAACGTAGCTAAGTGTTGTCCAAATGCCTCGTTTTTACAAGCAATGACAACAATGGCAGGTTCAATATTTTTCCTAGCGGTATCCTGCACATAGAAATCTAAAATAGTGCCGTCTTCTAAAATGAGGTGATGGAGTAGAGCTTGCCCTCCAAAACGCATGAGCGTACCACCACAGGAGGCGATGGGCAAATAATCTTCCCAATTTGGGTTAGCCCAGTGTTCTAGTTGACTTGGTTCTACGGCTATGCGAAAGTCAATATCGCTATAGTCGTCACCTGTGCCAGAAGCTAGACTTCCGCCTACCCAGATGGCTTGGATTGTGGAATCTGTATAGCATTTTGTAGCCATGTCACGAATTAGGTTGATGTGTGGACCGTTTTCAAGAAGTCCAAAGTTTAGGTCTTGGGGCATGTTGAAAGTATACCTTATGTTAAA
>CALDTA010000164.1:0-3001 GCA_937924455.1 uncultured Deinococcales bacterium | reverse complement strand
TTTGTAGCTCTTGCTAAAGTCCGAATACTGTTAATAATACGTCCATTACGTCCAATGATGCGACCAGCATCTTCTTCAGAACAACGTATATTTATTATCGTTTGTCTTCCATCTCGCTTAGCAGTCACTTTCACCTTATCTGGTTCATTAACTAGGTGCTGAGCAAGATAGGCAACCAAATCTAGTGGCACGCCATCGACTCCTTATCACTTGCAAGACTAGCCACAAAAAGCAGGCTAGCAAGTAAAACCTCTACAAGACAGCTTTTACTTCATATACGAAGCATAGACCCGAAACACACATGTAATGCAAAGGTAGTGTTGATTTATAAAAATAGTATACACCACAAAAAAGCTTTTAACATCCATTTTACGGACAAAGAATACGTCCACTGATGCCAATTCGACTTATAAAGTCGTATCATCACTGTATATCAAGCTTCAAGTATCAACAAAAAAGACGGTTTACCAGATTTCGTGTCTCGACTTGTGTAATCTTTAAAATAATACTAAACTGAAAGATGAATGTCATAAAGATATAGTCGCAAAGATTGCGAAATAACCGAAGGATAAAGGCTTGAAAACCTTGTGTATTGACTGGGATTATGACATTTATGATTCACTTCGGTATAATACACACGAAATCGGAAACCTTCACAAAAAATGCGTTTTTCTTATATCACATAAGAAAAACGCACGACTCGCACTGTTCTTCAGTTGTAGCTTTCACAGCGCAAATGATTTTTAGAGCTTTTTAGTTTTCTCTAGCCTTGTGCAGCAGCAACACGCTCTTTGTAGTTTTTACCACGTTTTACAATCACATTGCCAACAGGAACACCAATTTCTTCAAGTAGCTTCAGTGCTGTTGAAGTTGGTTGTGCACCTTGACTTAACCAGTACTCTGCACGGTCATTCTTGATAACTAGAGGCTCAGCAGTTTTTTTGCTTGGATCATAGTGACCGATTGACTCGATGTAGCCACCAGTTCTTTTTCTACGCTCATCTACTACTACAACACGGTAGCGTGGATTTTTCTTACTACCGATACGCATTAAACGAATTTTTACCATTTGGTCTTTCCTCTCAAACTATTACTACAATAAAGATACTAATTACAGTAAAGATATTAATAAAGTAAGGCTAAGTTTAGCCTCTTTTGACTAACAAAACAAAACAGATTGTCTCTAAAGTGTTTATTTTTCTTACTTTCCCCTATTTTTCTTACTTTTCCTTACTTTTTCCTACGCTTTTTCTTTTTCTTCTTGGTTGCACTACGTTTTGGTAAGTAACCACCGCCTGCACCACCTGCACCTGCCATTGCTGAGCGACCGCCTGCACCACCGCCACCCATCATTTGTTTCATCATCTTCTTCATTTGCTCGTATTGCTTCATGAGTTGATTGACTTGCTGAACAGAAGTACCTGAACCAGCAGCAATACGTTTACGTCTACTAGCATTTAAAAGAGCTGGTTTTTTGCGCTCTTCTTCGGTCATAGATGACATAATAGCTTCAAAACGAGCAATTTGTTTTTCGTCTATATCTGCATCCGCAGGAATCATGCGACTTGCACCTGGAATAAGTTTGACAATATCGCTAAAAGAACCCATACGCTTGATTTTTCGCATTTGGCTCAGAAGATCATTGAGGTTGAAGTCTTTAACATCGCCAAGCTCTTCGTCGTCATCTTCTAGCATCTTGGCTTTCTCGATGAGTGTCAATACGTCACCCATACCCAAGATACGCCCTGCAACACGGTCAGGATAGAAAGGCTCGAGCCCGTCTATCTTCTCACTCATACCCGCAAAGTAAATAGGCTTACCCGTAACATGCTTAGCAGACAGTGCCGCACCACCACGTGCGTCACCATCTAGCTTGGTCATGATAAGACCAGTAACACCACCCACACGCTCATCGAAGCTTTTTGCAACAGGTAAAGACTGCTGTCCTGTCATAGCATCAATGACAAGGATGTTCTCCGAAGGGCGCAAGACTTCGCGCAGCGTTGAAAGCTCATGCATCAAGTCTTCGTCTATTTGTAAACGTCCAGCGGTATCAACAATGACTAAATCAAAATCATTTTCAAGGAGGTAGTCATCTAAGCGAACTTTGATTTGTAGCGCAGCTTCGTTATCTTTAACTTCAAAAACAGGGATGCCAATTTGCTCACCCAAAACACGCAACTGCTCACGTGCAGCAGGACGCTGAACATCCGCAGCAACAAGTAAAGGCTTGCGCCCTTGTTCTTTGTAGTGGCGTGCTAGCTTGCCTGCGGTGGTGGTTTTACCAGCACCTTGCAAGCCCATAAGCATCCAGATGTTGCGATTTTCATCGAAGCTTGGTTGAACTTGTTCGCCACCAAGAAGGTCAATCAACTCTTCGTGAACAATGCCAATAACACGCTTGTCAGCATCCAGTGCCATAAGCGCTTCAGAACCAACCGCTTTTTCCTGAACACGTTCAGTAAAGGCTTTGGCAACCTCTAAGTTAACGTCTGCTTCTAAAAGAGCAACACGAATCTCACGCAGCGCAGCAGTTACCTCTGCCTCTGTGAGTTTGCCACGACCTCTTAGACCGTCGAAAACACCTTGTAATCTGTCACCTAAACTTTGAAACACCTAAAACTTACCTCTTTATTGTTCTAACAAGCTAAAACTTACAGCATATTTTTGAAGCATAGTGAAAAAACTGCAAGTTTACATTCGCATCACAATTACTACAAAATATAAAAAATCAGTCAAACTGAAGTGATAGACAGAACCAGCACGTTTTTGAGCAAAGCGAAAAAACTGCAAAGCAACATCTGCCTAAAAAATTCAAAGAAATACCGATATGCTCAGTCTTTAATCATCCACTAAGCAGCAGATGTTGCACGACCGCCCTACAGGGTAGCGAAAAAGCTTGTCGTGGTCAACGGCAGTGCGCCCAAAAGCGCATGAAATCAGGCTTTGTAAATGCTTTAAGATTTATGCATGATTTTCAAAACAGCGATTTTCGTTGAGT
>CALDTA010000163.1:0-4401 GCA_937924455.1 uncultured Deinococcales bacterium | reverse complement strand
GTCGATGTTATGGCACCTGGTGGAAGTTTGGTATCAGGCAAACCGCCAAAGTGTAGTACATCCAGTGGTTCAATTTTAAATACCTATCCAAACAATGATTATAAGTGTCAGTCAGGTACGTCTATGGCAACACCTTATGTTGCAGCAGTGCTTGCACTTGTTTGGTCACAGAATCCAGACTGGAATGCAAATCAAGTAGAGCAAAGACTTTACGACAGTGTTTACTACGATGCTTCTTGGGCAGGTAAATCGAATGAATATGGTAAAGGTCTGGTTTGCTTAGATCGTGCTTTAGGTGCGCCAACTTTATGTGGACGTGAGCAGTAGTTTAGGTGTGGACACTAGTCTAGATTTAGTGTAAGAAATGACACGTTTTCTCATACTACTTAGTTATTACTCATAAAAGAATCACGCTACTCACAAATACATCACACTAAGTTTCATACCCACAGCATATGATTGTGGGTATGAAAACTTTTAGATACCTCAAAATGGGTCTAGTTCTACTAGGTCTTTTATTTTTAATTGCTTGTGGTGGCGGAACGACACCGACTCCTTCGCCTAACCCAACCCCAACAAATCCGACAACACCTACTACTCCTACAAACCCGTCAAATCCTAGCCCTACCAATCCTGAGCCAACAACACCAACTACGGTGATTGCGATTGTGCCAGTCAATGATATTTTCTTTGATATTGATGCGAATCAGTACAATTTTGATATTCGTAATGATGGTGGTGCGGCAACGACACTAAACTACGCTGTGACTGCGTCTGATTTCAAGAAAGATGGCGCTGCTACTGCTGCTTGGTTCGATGTTTTGCAGGGCACAGGTAGCGTACAAGGTGGTTCAAAGGCTACGGTTTCACTAAAGGCTAAAGCCAATCTTTCTGCTCCAACCAAGAGCTATACAGCAAAGCTTGCTATCAATGATGGTGTTAAGGTAACTACTGTTAACGTCATTTGGAATTCGATTGGTAGTCTTGTGACGTGTAGTATTGGTGCGAACAGCATAGTTTTATCTAATCAAAGCAATACCAATATCGAATTTGTAATACGATTGACCAACCTGAAACTAAATGGTGCAGCAACCCAAAATCAGTGGTTGACTGTGACCCCAAACGAAGGTTCTCTCCAATCGGTTTCTGCTAGCACAATTGGTCAGCAACCAAATACAGTTATTAACCTGAAACCAAAAACAGGTTTGAACAATGGCACTTACTCAGCTACCTTAAACATTGATGTTAAAAAGGCGGGTACAAATACTGTTTTATTTACAAAGCCATTTACACTAACGTTGCCTGTGAAAAAAGCAGTTCCTGATATGCCAAGCCAAAATTTAAACCTTGTTGAAGGCACAAAATCATTCCAAGTTGGGAATAAAGGTCCAATTGGAACGACGCTCAATTGGCATGTTGAAGTTACGAATAACAAGCGCAATGGCACGGCTCGAGCCCCGTGGTTTGAAGTAGCAGCAGCTAGTGGCGCACTTACAGTTCCTGCTAGTGGAAACCCAGCAAGGCAAACAGTTGTTGTTACTCGCAATGATGACTTAACCCCTGGTACTTACACAGCAGATGTCAAAGTTAAACACGATCTAGGTCAAAGTACCTTTAAAGTTACAAGTACTATTCAAGAGGGTAAGGGCTTTATTCCGATTACCCCACTCTCCTTTGCAGCAACGCAAAGTGCTAGCTTTGGTATTCAAAATACAGGTCCAGCAAACTCAGTGATTGCTTGGACAATAGATGTTGTAAATAACACTAAAAATGGCAACCCAAGAGCAGGTGACCTTGATTGGGTTGATGTAAGCCCACAAAGTGGCAGTACCTTTGGCACTAAGCAAACACCAGTGACACTTACGCTTAAGCCAAACTTAGAGTCAGGCTTTTACACAGGTGAACTATGGGTGAATTTCCCAGCAGGGCGTCAAGGCTTTAGGCTGAGTGCTCAAGTAGGTGGTGTAGCTGTTCCTGCCGATTTTGATATTAATTACAATTCAGAGGTCAATGCTATTCCAGCACTTGAACGTGGCGATGTGCATAGAAACGTACCAATTGCTGTGACTAGAGAAGGCAGTTTTGGCGCAGGTGTAACCTTCTCCTTAGTGAGTCCGCCTGCTGGCATTACAGCGAGCTTTAGCCCTGCAACTGTTACAACAGACCAGTCAGAAACTTACATGACTGTAAATGTTGGTAGTGGTGCAGCGATTAAAGCCCATACCTTGACCGTGAAAGCAGAGGGTGGTGGCAAGAGCCACACTGTGAGTGTGCCACTTACCGTAAAAGCTACCCAACCAGCACCTGACTACAGTTTGTCAGCTAATCCTGCTACGCTTTCAATTGGAACAGGTACAAACAAAAACAGTAATATTACAGTAAACAAAGTAGGCGCATTTGCTGGCGATGTTACCTTTAGTGGCGCTAATCCACCAGCAGGTATAAGCTTAAGCTTTACGCCTGTCACAAATAAAACTGCGACAACTGCAAAAATTTCAGTTGCGAACAGTGTTGCGCCAGGAACCTACGCAGTAACTATCAGTGGTAAGTCAGGCGGTAAGACAAAGAGCACAGTGATTACAGTTCAAGTGACTGCGACTGATCCGAGAAATGCAAAGATTAGAGGCACACTTCTTAGTGATAACGACATGTCGAAGTTCCAAGTTCCACTTGTGGCAACCTCGTCACAAGCGCTAGCTACACAGTCTGCTTCTACACAAGCTAACAGACCGAAGTATGTTCCAGGGCAATTGCTGATTAAACTTGCTGATAACGGACTTGCTGTTCAGAGCTTAGGCAATAGCCACGCTTCGAAGCTACAAAGTTTAACCAGTGAGTTAGGTCTTCGAGTTGTGGAAAGTGGTCAAGGCAGAACGGCTGATGTTGTAGCTTTAGCAGCAAATCAAGATGTTGAAGGTATGGCTGCACAATTAAGCAGTGATCCACGCATTAGTTATGCAGAGCCAAACTTTTATATCTATCCACAGTCTTTACCGAATGACACAGAATTTAAAAAGCAGTGGTACTTAGCTGCTTCAGGCGTGCCTGTGGGTTGGGACAGACGCGCAGGGGTAGATAACAATATTATTGTTGCTGTTCTAGATACTGGCATTGACTACCGCCGAGGTAGCGCAGGACACCCAGATTTACCAGCAGGACGTTTTGTTGCAGGTAAAGATTTCTGCCCAAATAGTAGCTGTAGTGGTACGGATAACGACCCAACGCCAGAATTTTCTGGAGATACCCACGGTACGCACGTTGCAGGCATCATCGCAGCAGCAGGAAATAATGGTCAGGGTATCGCAGGTGTTGCGAGAAATGGTGTACGCATCTTGCCTGTAAAAGTTTTCTACCGTGCTAACTTTACAACCGCAGCAGCGCTTGCTAATTCGATTCGTTGGGCTGCAGGCGTTGACAGCAATCCAAACCCAGCCAAGATTTTGAACTTAAGCTTAGGTACAGACCAAGATAGTACTGCTGTGCGTGATGCAATCAATGCAGCAGCAGGTCGTGGTGCATTGATTGTCGCGGCAGCAGGTAACTACGGTCAGACATCAGTGCTTTATCCAGCAGCCTATAACAATGTAATGGCTGTGGGTTCAGTAAATAGCCAGTTTAGAAAGTCATGCTTTTCGCATACGGGTGCAGGCATCGACCTTATGGCTGCTGGTGGCGATTATGACATCAGTAAAGTTTATGGTGGCACAAGCTGTCCAGCAGGTACGAAGCCTGAGGGCATTCAGAGTACAATCACAAGTAGTAGTTATGGTTTGCTTTTCGGAACATCGCAATCTGCACCGATTGTCAGTGCAGCAGCAGCGCTTGTTTGGTCACAAAACAATGGTGGCGCAAATGAAGCTAATTGGAATGCGACACAGGTACGTAATCATTTGAAGAATACCGCTCACTTCAACAACAGCTATATGAATGCTAATAGCTACGGAAGCGGTGTCTTGCGCTTAGATAGAGCGCTTGGTTTAGCAGGACCAGGTGATGTGGTGACGATTACTGCACGAGGTACTGCAAGCAACGTGACGAAGAATACGACTGTTGCACTAGATTTAAGAGGTAGTACAAAGTCATATGAAATTGCTGGTTTGCCAGGCGATATCTATGAGCTGAAAGCTACTGCAACGAAGTTGCAAGATGTTGAAACGGTTAATTTGCCAGTGAGTGGTACGGTGAATCGCAATTTAGCAATGCTGCCGTTCTAAGCTACCCTTTGTACGTTACAGTTCTAAAGATTTAGGTTTTTAGGCTTAGCAAAGATGCCCCTGCCGAAAGTTGGTGGGGGTATTTTTATTACGAGTTTTTCAAGTTGGGTTGTTGGAGGGTGCTTGAGAGGGCTCGAGCCACCCGACAGCCCACCAAAAACCCACGCCCTGCCATTGCTCCCACAAA
>CALDTA010000162.1:0-5459 GCA_937924455.1 uncultured Deinococcales bacterium | reverse complement strand
ACTTTAAAAATGTTGTGCTAATTGCATTAAGTAGACTGCATAAGCTAGTAAACAGGCAAATGCGAACTTATCTCTTGAGCGCATTCTCCGTGGTTTCAGCCACTTTTGAAGGTTTTTAATAGGTTGCATAAATGCTTCATTGCTTATGGCTTGTGTTAGGACTTTTGTTTTTGGAATCCTCTGTTGTCTCTCCTGTGAGTAGATTGTTTGCTTCAACCGCTCATTAAAAGTATCTCTACCTAGTTTCTTCATGTAAGAATTTTGTCAGAGTTTAGCGCTGGAAAGATGTGTAAAGCTACAATTGCTCTTTACAGTCAGCTTAAGAAGCTCGAGCCTTGTATTCGCATCACTACCAAAAGGCAATTTTACGATTAACTGCTCTTGCAGTTAATCGAGTTAATCGGCGAGCTTCGTAACGACTAAGAATAAAGCCACTCAGTGTGTACAGTTATTCAGTGTGTATAGTTATTTCATGGAAACGCTGCAATAAACAGAAAATATAAACAGAAAATTACCACTTTTCAGCAGTTTTTTACTTTCACATCAATAGCTCGTGTATTTTTAGAATAGGTAGGGTTGCAGATAACACCATAAGTATAAATGGTGTTCACATGTTTTTATAGTAGCCAATCTGGAGGAAGAATTATGAAATATTTCAGCTTAGTGCTGTTAGCAGTATTAGGGGTAACGACTAGCATTGCTTTTTCACAAGAATCAAATACATCTATAACAGAACATTTCGCAAGTCAATTTAGTGAAGCTTCGCAAACAAATGGTGATGTTGTTATTCTCTACGGTCAAGTACTTGATGTGAACGGCAACGCCGTAGCAAATGCAGTCGTTGAAATTTGGCAAACTGATAGCGAAGGTGCGTATGACCATCCTAGAGATCCTGCTACTCAAAGTAGAGATATGAGCTTTCAGTTTTTTGGTAATGCAATCTCAGATGAAACAGGCTGGTATGCTTTCAGAACAATTTTGCCTGGTGAATACGAACCACGTCCAAGGCACATTCACTTTAAAGTGAAGACAGGAAATAGAACGCTGCTGACAAGTCAGTTTTACTTTAGCGAAGACATTGCTGCTGTAGAGGATGAAGGCATGTTCCGTGCTGTTGGCGATAGTGGCGATGCTTTGTTGTTGCAACTTGTGCAAGCTGAAGAGGTGCTTATGGCAAATGGGCAAATCGTTGTTGATGTAAATGGCAGAAGAGGTACTTTTGAGTTAACACCTTCGCAGGGTGAAGGACCGTATTATCCAGTTGTTGATCTAGCAGACTATGACAATGATTTAACAAGATTAGATTAAAGCTATACCTAAAGCTATAACTAAAGCTGTGTGATTCTGTGTGATTGCTATACAGCTAAGCCCAAAATAGGACATAATAAAAACTATGCAAACCTACTCCCACTTTCTTCTAACTGCTGTACTTCATAAACCAGTTGCAAAAGCTGTTGCCAAGGCTGTGGATGCTAAACAGATTCCCAAATTGCGCACGAGTGCTGTTTTAATTGGCTCAATCATTCCTGATATGCTGCTAACAATCATTGCGATTGTTTGTGGTGTTATAGACCTGATTCGAGGTGTGCCACTTGGTTTTAATGAGGAAGGTAGTGGCGATGTACCTTCCCTAATGGGACAGCTGTTTAATGATTGGTTTTTTAATAACCCGTGGGTGATTGCCTCACAACAGCTTTTTCATAGCCCTCTTGTAGTTGGAATTTTTATAATCGTGGCTTACTTATTATGGCAAAGAAGCGTCAAAGGGGCAGGTTGGTTTTTCTGGTTGTCCTGTGCAGCCATGCTCCACACGCTTATTGATATTCCGCTGCACTATGATGATGGACCACTACTACTCTGGCCGCTTAACTGGGACTTGCGTTATTACAGCCCAGTGAGCTACTGGGATCCAAATCATTTTGGTGTGCCTGCTGCAATTGTTGAACACTATTTGGACTTGGTTTATATTATTATTCTTGCTTTAGGCTTTAATGGTTGGCGTTGGTTAAGAATTGTGCTGTGGCTAATAGTATTGCTTGTCATTCCAACACTTCTATTGCTTGGACTTAATGCTTCAGGTGCTATAGAACTGTTTTAAATTTGCTATAAAATTTGCTATAGTCTCCATCTTTAGTATGATGTGCTCATAAGTGCTTAGCTTATGCTGAGAGTGAAGGAGCATCATTTATGACTGAAGAAAATAACCCCGTCGTACTTTGTAAGCCTATGAATACAGCAGAACTTGCAATGGTTCAGAGTGTTTTACAGTCAGAAGATATTGACTTTTTCATCTAGAATGAGAATATGTCTGCATTTCATGCAAATATGCCAGGGTTGCAAGCTGTAGTAGTTGTCCGTTCAGCCGATTGGGAAGCTGCCAATGAAGCTATTGAACAGTTGATGGGTTACAAACGTTAAAATCAAACTTCTCGTTCAGTCCAAGCGATCATACTGCCCGGCAAAATCAACGAAGCAAAACATACAACCCAAAATAGGTCAGAAACTTGTTCTGCTGTAAAGAGTGGTATACCCATCGATTTTATGGCGCACTGCGATTCTTAGAAGCCACATAGTACCGAAGTAGATTCTACAGCCTTCTAAGTTCTAAAAACAAAAAAGCCAACACCTAAAAAAGTGTTGGCTACATTTACTATCGGAATTAAGTCTAGCTACAACTAGCCGACCCCTCACCTTCAGGCGCTTCCGCACCATCAGTCCTGAAAGAGTGACCACAGCCACACTCACTCGTAGCTTGTGGATTAACGACATTGAAGCCGCCACCCATCATATTTTCTACGTAATCAAGTTGTGAACCTTGAACAAGCTCTAGGCTCTTTGGATCAACAACGATTTTTACGCCTTTGTCTTCAAAATAACGATCACCATCAAGCTGACGGTCATCAATTGCCATGCCATAGCTGTAACCACTGCATCCACCAGATTTTACAAAAACACGGATTGCACCGTCTTCTTTGCCTTGCTCTTTAAGTAAGCTACTTGCTTTCATAGCACCTGCATCGGTAAAGGTTAGTGGTTGATAGTTAATTGCTGGTGCAAATGGGTCATTGCTGTTAGGTTGTGCGCTCATAATTGACCTGTCTTTCTAAAAAACTAAATCTTGTCTTTATGTACCTACCTTATGTACCTACCTTTATATGTCTCGTAAGCACATATCTATATGTTGGGATTATAGCACAACGTGTGTGGTGTAAATAAGTAAACTTTGCTACCAAATCATTAAAGTGCTTGTCATTCTGAGCCGTTTTTTAGGCGAAGAATCTCGATAGAACAGTTAATGCAACAAACTTATGTGAGAAAAAAGCGAGATCCTTTACTTCGTTCAGGATGACATACAGGGCAGACCTAACCTTGAAATTCATCTTCATCAACTAACGCATCACCAAATAGCTGTTCATGACTATTTTCAAAGTCGGGTTCATCTTCAAAGTCAGGCTCAGATTCATGATAAATGCCGTCAACAAAGCTATGTTCAATAGCATCACGAATCATGTCGCTATCAAAACCTCGTCTTTGTAAAAAGGCATAGGCTTTGTTACGTGCTTTGGCAGGATCTTGAAAACGCCATTTATTGCGAAATAGTAGCTCCTTGACAGTTTCTTGCTGCTCTTCTTCGTCAAGTGTATCTAGTGCTGTTTCGATATGTGCTTCGCTAATGCCCTTACGCTTAAGTTCTTGTTTGAGTGCATGTCTACCCTTATTCTTTTTGCGACTTCGCACATAGATGACAGCGTAGTTTTCATCATCAAGCATTTTGTAATCGACGAGCTTATCGAGAATGATTTCGATATCTTCAGGAGAGGTTTCTTTTTTCTTGAGCTTATCTTCGATGCCTTTGCGGGTGTAGAGTTGTCGCCCAAGTAGCCACAAAGCATAGTTCCATGCCCGTTTTTGGTCGTATGGAACATTTTTATCTTTTTTTGGCTTTTTAGCTTTGAAATTCTTTTGATTCATACTCATTCTACTTAAATTGGGCTTCTTGATTAGCGTTTTTTTAGGTTGTCGGGTTATTAATAAGGCTAATGTCGTTGTATGCTTAAAGTATAATTGCAACTGTGAGTGCTGAGAAGAGCGTAGCAGAGCCTTATAAAAATTGAAAATGTACCTCAAATTATATGAAATTAGGGTTTGAGGTGGTTAAAGTGTGGTTTTTGAAGCGTATGCTGAGCCATGTTTTGAGTCAGGGAATTTAAGATTTTACAGTGTTCTTATCATAATTAAGTTTTAGGATTAATGATAAAGATAGAACTTTTATAAAAGGATTGGTAGAAGAGCTAGGATGGTTTTATATGAGTAATATAGGGAGCTCCGGAGCAGGAAATATGTCGGGTACGACCAGTAGACTTGGTCAAGTACTGCAAGAAGCCCGTCGTCAACGGGGCCTAGATATAAAAGATATAGCAGCATCGACGCATGTTCGTGCTGAGTATTTGGCAGCGTTGGAAGCAGGGCGCTACAGTGAGTTGCCTGAGAATGTTTATACACGTAACTTTTTGAGACTGTATGCAGAAGCGGTTGGGCTGGATGAGCAGGAAGTGCTCGAGCAGTATTCTCAAGAGCGTTTTGGTAAATCTTACGTTGCCAGAAAGAGTTCTTATCCAAGTCCTGCCTATGACCCTGCGACAGAGTCTTATGTAAGTGCAGGAGCGGGTGTTTCTGGTCGCTCTGCTGAAGGCGAAAGAGTCAGCAGACGCCGTGGTGGTGCATGGCTTGTACCATTTTTGCTTTTGGCTTTGCTTGGTTCAGGACTTTACTACGCATGGAACAATTGGGCATTTCAAAACGATGATGGTAGCTATACTGTTGGGATACCTGGTATAGGTCAAAATATTAATATTCCTAGTTTCAATCGTTCTGGGACAGGGAATGATAATTCAGGCACAGTTGATTTACGTGTTCCAAATACAGATACTTCATTAGGTCTGAGTGGAGCATCTGAAAGTGGCCTGAATAATTCTGTAGGTACTTCTGTAGGCAATTCTGTAGATGGTGTTGATAATGGCAATACCAATATAGGTACTGCTGATTCAGGAGATAACTCATTAGATACCGCAGATACCGCTATTGAAGGCGCAACAGGTGAAATTGAAATTAACCTACCATACGCTACTAGTGGTTAAAATGCGGGTGAAGGAATTGTAGTAACACCGCTTGTAACTGAGGGGCTTCCAACTGAGGGAGCAGCGGTTGATGGTACTGGCAATAATGGCAGTGTTGAAGGTGCTGCCGCAACCACAGGACTAGATGGTAATGAGATTCCAGGCTTTGTGCTTTTTTCTATTGCTACTGAACCAGAAGGTGCCAGAGTAATCATTGATGGGTTTGATCTTGGTACGACACCAGTAAGAGATTTTCCACTGACACCTAGTGACAGTAAGCAGTTGAACATAATCCTTGAAGGCTATGAAGCTGTCGAACAGAGCTTCGATGGTACAGAAGCG